>VFKU01000179.1 GCA_009885415.1 Rhodothermota bacterium | reverse complement strand
TCGATGTGCTTGTTCTCGATGACCGTGGTCACCACGTTCAGCGCGCGCATCATCGTCAGCCCGCTTTGCAGCATCGTCCCCAGCACGCGCGCAAAGCGTCCGCACACCAGCTTCAAGTGCAGCGGGCCATACACCGGCACTCGCAGCCGGAAACGGTCCCAGGCCTTGCGTCCCTTCGGACTCGCCACCCACAGCCGCCAGGCCGTCGCCGCGCCGCCGACCAGCACCAGGATCGCCCACCAATACTGCCCGATAAATCCCGTCGTCCCGATGAGGATCTTCGTCAGCATCGGAAGTTCCTGCTCCTGCCGCTCGAAGAGCTGCGTGATCCGCGGCACGATCACAAAAGTCAGAAAGCTGATGATCCCGATCGCAAATACCACCATGAAGCTCGGATACGCCAGCGTCGAGAGCACGCGCGCGCGCATTCGCGCCTGGTGCTCCAGGATGTCCGCCAGCCGGCCCAGCACCGTCTCGAGCGTACCGCTCGATTCCCCCGCGCGCACCATGTTCACAAACAAGGTCGTGAACATACGCGGGTGCGCCTGAAACCCGTCGGCCAGCGAAACCCCTTCCATCACCCGCGCGCGCACTTCGTAAATCGTCTTGCGCAGCCGCGTCTTCGTCGTCTGTTCCATCAACGCATTCAGCGCGTCGGACAGCGGCATCCCCGCCACCAGCAACACCGCGAGCTGCCGCGTCATCAGCGCGATGTCGCGCGGCGAGGCCCCGCCAAACACCGGCCGCCCCGCGCCGCTCGCCGGACCGGCCGCGCCGCCCGAGGTTTCCCGGCTGCTGCGCAATTTCGTCGGATACAGTTGCTGCTCACGCAATTTCTGGCGCGCCGCCGCGGGCGAGTCGGCGTCGACAATGCCGCGGACGACCTTGCCCGATTTTTCCAGCGCTTTGTATTCGAATACGGCCATGGCCGGCCTGCTCAATCAGGAAGATCGACGAGGGTATCGTCACGCGTCACGCGCAGGACTTCCTCGATGGTTGTCACGCCATCCAAGACCTTGCGCGTGCCGTCGTCGCGCAGGCTGCGCACGCCCGCCTTGCGCGATTCGCGCTTGATGATGTTCGAGTCCGCGCCTCCGAGCGTCAGCTCCTGGATCGCGGGCGTCATCGGGAGCAATTCGAAGATGCCCGTCCTGCCGTAGTACCCGCGCTGCTGGCACGCCTCGCAGCCGACCGCCTTTTGCACGGTCTGCGTGCGGAACTCCTCGGCGCGTGGGCCCAGTTCGCGCAGCGATTCCGCGTCGACCATTGTCGGTTGCTTACACTTCGGGCACAGCTTGCGCACGAGCCGCTGCGCGAGGATCGCGATCGTCGAAGACGTCACCAGAAAGGGCTCTATGCCCATGTTCACCAGGCGCGTGATCGCCCCCGCGCTGTCGTTCGTGTGCAACGTCGAAAACACCAAGTGGCCCGTCAACGACGCATGAATCGCCATCTCCGCCGTCTCGAGATCGCGGATTTCGCCGACGAGAATCACGTCCGGGTCCTGCCGCAAAATACTGCGTAGGGCGTTCGCAAAGGTCAGCCCGATTTTCGGCCGCACCTCGATCTGCCCCACGCCCGCCATCTGGTATTCGACCGGGTCCTCGACCGTGATCACGTTGATGTCCGGCGAGAGCACGCGTTGCAGCGCGGAATACAGCGTCGTGGATTTCCCGGAGCCCGTCGGGCCCGTCACCAGCAGGATGCCGTGCGAGGTCCGCAGCAAGCGGTCCATCCGCTGGAAGTCCTCGCGCGCCATGCCGAGCTGTTCGAGGCCCAGCAGGAACGATCCTTTCTCCAGGATACGCATCACCACGCGTTCGCCGTGTTGCACGGGGACGATCGACACGCGAATGTCGATCTCCTTGCCGCTGAGCTTGATTTTGATGCGGCCGTCTTGCGGCAGGCGCTGCTCGGCGATGTTCAGGTCCGCCATAATCTTGATGCGCGAGACCACCGCCGCCTGTTGCGACTTCGGCACCTGGAATTTCTCGTAGAGCACACCGTCGATGCGGTACCGCGCCACCACCTGCCGCTCGAAGGGCTCGATGTGAATGTCCGACGCACGCTCCTTGATCGCCCCCGAGATCATCAGGTTGATCAACTTGATGATCGGCGCTTCGTTCGCCAAGTCGAGCAAATCGCGATCGCTCACCTCGCCGCCGGGCCGGCCCTCCGCGTCGCCCTCGGCGAGCGTGATGGTCTCGATCATGTCCGTGGCGGTCTCGCCCTGCCGATCGAAGTAGGTGTCCAGAATCGTCTGAATCGCCGAAGCCCGGCACAGCACCGGTTTCACCGGCGCATCGAGCAGCAGCCGCAAGTCGTCCAGCGGCATCAGGTTCAAGGGATCGTGCACGGCCACCAAATAACCCTGGCCGTTTTTCATGAAGGGCGCCATCTTGTGTTCACGAATAAACCCGATCGGCACGCGCGCGATCAGCGCCGCATCGATCTCGCTGCCCACCTCGCGATCAAAGGGAATGCCGAATTGCTCGCCGAGCGCCTCGAGCACGTGGTCTTCTTCCACGTAGCCCAGCTCCATCAGCACCTCGCCGATGCGTTTGTGCCGCATCTTTTGCAGCTCGGCGGCCTCGGTCACCTGCTCGGCGTGCACGCGCCCCGCGCGCAACAGAATCGCCCCCAGCCTGCGGTCCTCGCGCGGCATGGTCAGTTCCCCAGGCGGCCCCGGTCGAAATCACTCGAGGTCTTCGCTCCGTTCTCTCCCGCCTGATCGCGACGCCGCACCGGCCCCGTCTTGCGCTGCTCGTGCTTGTGCTTGAGTTTCTTGATGAAACCCTTTTCAAAAATTGCGTCGAGATTGGCCTCGGAAAATTGCATCATCTGGCTCTCGGTGAGCCTTTGCATGTCCTCGCCGCGCCGCAAAACGTGGGGCGTCAGAAGAATTACCAGGTTCTGTTTGTTACGCGCCTTCGACTTGCTGCGGAACAGGAACCCGATCACGGGCACATCGCCCAGCCCCGGGACCTGGTTGACTGAGCGGCTCAACTGTTCACGCAACAGCCCGCCGATGACTCCCGTCTTGCCGTCGGCAATGACCACTTGCGTCGTCAACGTCGACAGCGCCAGCGTCGCGCCGGTGTCGTTCGGATCGATCCCGACGCTGCTCGTCACCGGCGAGGAGACCTCGACAAAGACGTCCAAGTTGACGTAATCGCCTTCTCGAATCTGCGGCTTGATCTTGAGCGTCACGCCGGTCTTGCGGCGATCAATTCCCCCGCGCGACTGAAAACCCGACCGCGGATCCACGTCGGTCCGGGAGGTGGGCAAGGGTATCTCGTTACCGACCGTGATCTCCGCCTGCTCTTCCACGTTGTCCACGATCATCAAATTCGGACGCGAGAGCACGTCCACGTCGGTCACCGTCTCGAGAGCGCGCAATAGCAACGGCACGTTGGGAATGCTGACCGTCTCACCCGCGATTTCCACGTCGGTCGTACCGTCCAGAATGCCCAGCGACAATCCGGGGCCCGCCAGCGACGACAACCCGCCCGTCAAGATGTTGGCGATGTTCACCGCGTTCGACAGCCCGAAAGCATGTTCGCCACTCAGGAACGCGCTTTCCACCCCGAGCGAGGCCGTGTCGGTGACCGTCACTTCCATGATCATCGATTCCACGCTCACCTGCCGGCGCGGAACGTCCATCTGCGTAATAATGTCGTCAATGAGCTTGTAATCCTGAGGGCTCGCGAGAATCAGCAGCGAGTTGGTCTGCTTGTACCATGAAACCGTCACGTCGCGCTCGAACGCGCTCACGCTGCCGTCCTGCGCGCCACCCCCGCCGCCCGCGCCGCCACCACCACCGACGCCGCCTGCCTTCGCCGGCGTCGATCCGCCGATAATCGCCTCGAGCGCCTTCTGCACTTCCTCGCCGTCCGCGTTCAGCAGCGAGCGGTAATGGATGTTGTTCGTGTCTGGATCATTTGCGGTGTCGAGCCGATTCACCAAGTCCCGCACCTGATCCATCATCGATTCTGAGGCCACCACAATCAGCGCGTTTAGCCGCTCGTCGGCCACCACGCGCAATACCTGCTCGTCCTGTCCAATCACTTCGGTCAGGGCCTGGCCCGTCCCGGGATCAGTCCGAGGCTGACGCCGCACAATCGCCGGCCCCGACGGCTGCCCCGGCCCGCCCGAGGTCTCGCCCAGCAGCACCTCGGTCAACTGCTTCGAGAGCGTCTCCGCGCGTGTCCATTGCAGCGGGAAAATTTCGACGCTCGTCCCCGTTCCCGCCACATCGATTTCCTTGAGCAGGGTCAGCATATTGCGGATGCCGTCCGCGCTGTCTTTCAGAATCAGCAGGTTGCTCTGCGCGTAGGCCGTGATGTCCGCCAACTCCGACCCGACCTTGCGCAGCACCTCTGTGACCTTACCGATGTCCGCGTATTCGACCTCCACCACATGGATCGCCAGGCGATCGTAGCCCTCGAGCGTGGTCCCTTTGCCACTGGTGATCGGCATCTTGTCGCTGCCCTGTTGCTGCGTGCGAGGGACCACTCGAAACAGGTTGCCGTCCAGGGTTTCCAGAATCTGCAAATTGATCGGCGGGCCCGCCAGGACGGACTCAAGGATCTCCATGGCCAGTTTCTGCGGAAGAGGGTGGTGCGCGACGATGGTCACTCTCTGGTTCGCCAGGTTCGTATCAAAACTAAAGTTCCGCCCGGTCTGTAGCGAAATCGCTTTAATCACGTCCTGCACGGGCACATCGTCAAAGTCGATGTACATCTCGTCGGCACCCGCTTCGGCGCCCTGCGGGCGCTTCGGCTTGCCAATCTCTTCGATGGTGGGGTCCGGCTTCTTCTCCGCGGGATCAGGGTCCTGCGCGCACGCCTCCCGCGCCAGCGTCAACAGAATGATCGCCGCCGCACAGCCCGCCAGCCTCCGAAGAGCGGCCGGCAACCGTCTCGCGCTGCTGAAGTTTCGCATCGGGTCCGGCCTCATTTCACGCGATACGTCATGTACTGCATCTGCCCCTCACGCATCAGGCCGACGCGAAACATCGAAGCGTTGCGATACTTCTGCAACACTTCGACCGCGCGTTCCCGGCTGTCGATCGGCTCGTTGTTCAGCGACACCAGCACGTCGCCGTTCTTGAGGCCCAGGTCCTTGGCGACCTGGTAATTCTCGATGTTGTCCGTCGTGATCCCCTTGGGCCGCCCGTTCTCGTCGTTCACCACTTTCACGTTCATGGTCGAGGCCACGCGTGCGTATTCGTCCTCGAGTTTCTTCGTGATCGCCGCGCGATCCAGCGCCACGATACTCACCCGCGCCCCAGCGACCGGCGGCGGCTGTTGGCGTGACTGCGGGCCCACCGCAAGCGGCTGGCCGGGCCCCGAAGCCTTGCTCGCCCACAATATCTTGAGGCTCTCCGTCCTGTTGCTCCGTTTGTTCTCCAGAATCACTTCCTGCGGACGCACCTCGATCAGTTTCACGTTCTCGATCACCGTGTCGCCGGGATAAAACGTCGAGGTCTTCGCCGCGCCTTCGCGCACTTCGATGATCGCCGCCGACAACTCGCGCGACCCGTGAGACAGCGCCGTCCCCGAAAGCTTCAGCGGCAACGTCGTCTCC
>VFKU01000361.1 GCA_009885415.1 Rhodothermota bacterium | reverse complement strand
TGAGCAGGAAGGCAAAGATGAGCGCGAGTAAGGCTGCACCTCCTTGGGCTCTCGGGCTGATCTGAAATTTAAGAATGCTACCGGCAATGCATTCAACTTCCAGCTTCTTCGAGACTTGAAAGTCGATTCTGGCGTGAATCAAGTGAGCTCCTGGCTTGACTCTTACTGAGAATTCCCGACCCGGCCCGATCAGACCGACGGACTGGTTATCGACAAACATTCGATAGCGTCTAAGTCTGTCGGCCCAAGTAACGGGCCGAATAAATAGCAATTCACACGAGCCTTCCAGTTTCGCCTTGTCACCCATCTGAACTACCTCCACGTGATCAGTCATCATCCGGATCGCGCTCACCGCTCAGAGCAAGATTCAGTCCCTTCAATCCACGGCCGTGTGCACCGGCGAGACGCGCGGGGTACGGCGCGTCCGGACCCTTCGCGGCAAACCAGAGGATGCGATTGAGCGTGTCCTCATCGGCGGCGTCGATCTTCGCGAAGTCCTGCTGCTCGCTCTTCTTCGCCCAGTGGAGCGCCTCGCCGCGGAGGGCGGTCTTGGGCGGGTTGAGCTGGTCGAGCGGGACGTTATTTTTGCGTGCAGTGTAGGGCGCGAGGTCGACCGTCTTGGTGAAGCAGTCCGTCATGAGCGGCGACGCCGCGTCGATCTGGTTCATCGGCGGCAGGCCGAGGATGCGCGACATCGTGTGCAGCACCGAGGTCTGGTTGTAGAACTTACTCACGACCGCGCCGCGCTTCGTGTAGGGGCTCACCACGAGGCACAGCGAGCGGTGGCCGTCGACGTGATCGAAGCCGTCCTGCGGGTCGTCCTCGTTCACGAAGATGCAGGTCTTCGGCCAGAAGCGGCTCTTGGAAATCCCCTCGATGATTCGCCCCAGCGCGAGATCGTTGTCCGCGACGTGCGCATTGGGCGTGGGCGATCCTTCATCGAGCCCGGAGGTGTGGTCGTTGGGCAAATAGACGATGACGAAATTCGGGAACAGTCCTGACTTCTCGAAGCCCTCCAGCTCTTTGAGAAACACACTCGCGCGCAGCACGTCGGGGATGTCCATGTTCCAACCGGGAAAATCGCGCGCGGAATACTGCGCGATGCGCGGGAGGCCGATTTTCTGTTCGAACTTGATCGTGTTCGCGCCGGAAACGAAGTCGTCGTAGATTTGCTTGAACGTCGTCCCCTTGGGCGGCTCTGCGTAATCCATCTCGCCGTAGTTGCGCAGCGAAAGCCCCGCGGCGAGCACCCGGTCCCAAATGAATCCGCTGGAGGAATACGTGAGCGCGTCGTCGCCGAAGGTGTAGCTGCGCGTGAACCCGCCGAAGGACTTCTCGAGGTGATCCGTGACGTAGCCCTCGGTCGCCCACGAGTGGCCGTCGGCCGAGAGCACGCCGTTGCAGTAGTAGTTGTCGAGCAGCGCAAACTCCTCGGCAAGTGCGTGGTGGTTCGGCGTGATTTCGCGCGGGTAAATGCACAGGCGCGGGTCGGCGTTGCCACGCGTCAGGTCGCCGAAGACCTGATCGTAGGTGCGGTTTTCCTTGATGATGTACACGACGTGCTCGAAGACGCTCGGCTCGCCCAGCTTGGCGGGCACCGGCACGGGCGCGACGCCGGTCGCCGTCGATCGCTCTAGCATCGTCAACACATGCGGCGTGTGGCCGTCGCGATGCGCCTGCTCGGTGTAGGCCGCGAGCGTGGGCGCGTCGATCGGCGCAGTCACACGCTGCACCGTGCCTCGCGACCAGTGCACATTCCACCCTTTGTCTTTCTCCTCGACGGTGCGCGATCCCTCCCCCTTCACGTTCGCTATATATAGCCTGTCGCTCGTAAGCGCCAGCGCGCCCGGGTACCACCCCGCCGGGATGAATCCGGCCGCCTGAAAAGCCTTCTCGCCGCGCGTTGGGATCACCGCCACAGCGTTATTTCCCCCGTTGGCCACATAGAGCAGACCGCGCTCGTCGTCGAGCGCGAGTGCGTTCGGCGCGCTCCCGAAGGGCAGCGCCGGATCGGGCTTCACATTCACCGTACGCGTCTGATCCTTGGAACTCAGGTCGATCACCGAGACGGTGTCAGAGTTTGCGTTCGCGACGTACAAGGTCTTGCCGTCGCGCGAGAGCACGAGATCGGAGGGATGCAGGCCCACGCTCTCGATGAGGCGCGTCTCTTTTCCGGAAACAAGATCGACCACCGAGATCGCGCCGCTGGCGCCGATGCCCCGCTCGTCCACCAACACTTGCGTGCCCGAGGAGTCCCCCGTGCGCTCGCCCGCCTTCGGACGCCGCCCGCCCCAATCGGAGACGTAGGCCGTGTTGCCGTCAGGACTAAGTACGACGTCGAAAGGCGCGATGCCGACCGGGATATGCCGTGACAACGCGGCCGCCGCATCGGGCGCGCGCAGATCGACCACCGCGAGCGTATTGTTGCGCGAGGCGCACACATACGCGCGGGCGCCGTCCGCCGAGATCGCGATACCCGTCAGGTGCGCGGGGTCGTCGTCCGCCGTTGTCCCCTTCGGCCCAGTCAACGCCAAGGTGCGAGACCATTCCGCACCGCCCACGCCGTCCACCTTCGCCACAAAAATTTCATTGCGCGCCGAAGTCAGGTACACCTCGGCGCCATCCGCCGACACGGCGATTCCGTGCATCGAAGCGCCGCCCTTTGGAAAATTCAGTTGCTTGCGGACTTTCCAGCTCGCCGCGTCGATCACCAAGAGCCCGTTGTTCGCCTTGACGTAGACGGTCGTTCCATCCTGCGAGACGGCCAAATCCACCGGCCGCCCGGCGAAGGCCACGGTGTCGCCCGCGGGCCGGACGATCTGTCCGGTCGAAACCACCGTGCCACCGGCGGTTTGCTCGCCAACACGAACGGGGTCCTGCGCATAGGTCACCGCGCAGACAGAAGCAGTCAACCCGGCGAGCAGAGGCCTTGCCAAAAAAGTGATAGTCACAATTAAATCCTTAAATGTTTGCCGACGCTTTAGCGATCCTACGCGCCCAACCTCAATGAACTAAAATAGGGCGCAGCCCGCTCAACACGGGCTGCGCCACGACACCGCTGGGACTGGGGCCGCGGGGGCGATCAACCCCAGCCGCCGAAGTAGTAGGGCATGAAGACCGGCAACGAGGAGGCCGCCGGCGCGGTCGCGCCGAGCACCGGGCTGCCCACGAGCACCGGAGAACCGGTGTTGTATTTCACGGGGGCCACGTGGCCATCGAGGTAGAGCACGTTGGCGATGCCGGGCACGTGGTTGAAGGTGCTCGTATAATCGCCGCGATCCGTGCCGCCCCAGGCGTCCATCATCACGAAGACGTCGCTGGCCGCGCGCGCACTCGCGCCGGGATTGTTGATGTCGGTGATCATCGAGCGCTCAATGCCCTCGCGCAAGCGGTGCACCAGTTCCATCGCATCGTCGATCGGCGTCACGCCGTCGTCGTCGGTCCAATTCGTCACGCCCGGAAACTGCGAGGCGAAGGGATATGTCGCCTGCGGTGCCATGTAGGGGTAATCGCTCGCCACGTGATAGGCGACACCCCAGTCGGCGGAGGGCAGCGACGTGAAGTCGATGTCCTCTTCCTTGCCGCGGATCTGCTGGCCGATCTGGATGCTACAGCCATAGGGCGCCGTCTCCGTGTCGAGCCAGGTGCGCAACTACGGATTGACCGAAGACGGCACCTGGTTTGACTGCGCACGCCCCGAGCGGAGCAGGGCCTCGACCATCTGCGAGGTAGTGCGCGCCGAATACGGCACGTAGATGTACGACGCCGGGTTCGACTGCAGCATACCCAGGCAGGCCGCGCCCGCGCCGTTGGCGTCGCCGAGCTCGGCGATCTTCGCTTTCGCCTCGTCCATGGCGGCCTCCCAACTCCTCTGGTTGAACAACCACGACGAGTACCCACGGAAATCCGAGGGGCAGTGCGCGATGTTCACGTCGGTCCAGTATTCCGGATACAACTGGTCCGAGGCGACGCCCGCGGTGTACGACCACAGGATATCGGCCCACGAGAACAAGTAGCGGCTGCTCGATGGCCACATTTCCTGCTTGTCTTCAGACGAATACATCTTGAAGATGAGACCGAACTGCTTGAGGTTATTCGCGCAGGAAGCGCGGCGTGCCGCTTCGCGCGCCCGAGCAAGCGCCGGGAGCAGGATCGCCGCCAAAATTCCAATAATGGCGATCACCACCAGTAACTCGATCAAGGTGAATCCTTTTCTCTTCTTGCCCTGCACTGACATTGTCTTTTCCCTCCTCATTTGAGTGTCGACGATGCAGCCCCGGCGCCAATCGATCGTTCGCGCGGTCCCAAGCGGTGTCTTGAGTGCGGTGCGGCCCCCGCGCGAGCGTGACCTCCGGCGCCGGTGCGCCTTCGTCATGCCCTAAGAGTGACCGACGCGTGTTACGCTTTTGTGCGGAACTGCCTAGAAAAATGGCTCAGGCGCACAAGAAAATCGTGAGCGAGGCGCAAGCGCTCCATAAGTTGCGGCTGCGGGTCTCTTGAGAAGATTAAGAAACGGTTCAGCGGCGATGAATACACCGCAAGCGTTCAGGAAAGACCGGGCATTCTCCAAAACTTCTAGCGAACTTCACCGCACCGGGATCCCACCGACCCACCACGGGCTGGACCAGGCCATGCGTCCATCGAGTTGGGTCACGCGCAGATAATAATAGTCACCGTCGGCCGCGGGCTCGGGGTCGGTGAAGGAAATCGGCTGATCGAGCGCGCCCTGAGGATCGACCCAGCGTAGCGTTACCGCATCAGTGTATCGCCCCGCCTGGATGCTGCGCGTCAACTCGCCACCGTTGAAGCCTTTAAATTCAAAGTCAAAATCCACGACGGGGATCTTCTTCGCAGGGACGTAGGTGCGCGGGAAGGTCACGCCCTCCTCGTCCGTCGGCTCCGTGTGCATCTTCAGGTGCGTCGTGTCGCTCACGCCGCGCAGGTGCAGCAGCATTCGCTTCTCCGCGCCGCGCGACGACATCCGGAATAGAATCCGCTTCGGATCCGTTTCGTCGCGCTTCACCCACTCGCCTTCGTAGTTGCCGAGGCCGATCGTTTCGGCAGAGACGAGTTCCGCGCCTTCGATGTCGATCGTGCCTAGCCAGATGCGATCGCCGCGGGGCGCGTCGCGGATGAGGTCATCGGAGGGCGAATACAATCCAACTTGCAGCCAACCCTCCGGCGCGCGGGTCTTTTCGAGGTAGTGCGTCGTCGTCAGCACGCGGCCGTTCTTTACGACATCGACGGTGTCGATGGGTGCCGTGCCCATCACGCGGCCCTCGATTTTGCGCTGCGCCGCATAGTCCAGCCGCTGGCCCATCGGCTTGCCGTTCAATCGTAGATCGAGCAGCGTGCGTTGGCCCGAAGTCGCATACGCGAGCCGATTTTTCATCGCGTCGAAGATCGTCGTGCTGCGTTTCTCCGGCGCAAGCACCGCGGCGAGCCCGCCGAAATGTTGCAAGGGGCCCGCGATGAATCCGCCGCTGTAGCCCGGCCGTCCGGAGTGGTCGTCCGTCGCGCCGACGAAGCCGATCATGTGGCCGTTGCGCAGATAGTAATCGGCGAACCACTCGAAGGTGCCGTGCATCGAGACCATCTCGACCAGCGGCTCGAGCCGCGGGTGCGCCAGGCGCCAATCGCCGGGGATGTGCGCGTGTGGGATGATCATTACGTCGCCGGGCGGGTACAAGCGTTCGAGCCCGCGGAAGAGGTCCCACAGGCCGGGTGTGTCCTGAATCGGCACGCGACGGCGATCCTCCGGCGTGCGGAAGTACACGTTGTGATGGCCGCCCGCTTCGACAATCGCGCTCCATTCGTAAGCGAGGTAGGTGACGAAATTGCCTTCGTCGTTGTGCGCGCGCACCGCCTTGCTCATCGCCGCCCACTCGCCGTCGTCCATCCAAATGTCGTGCTCGGAGAGGCACACGAAATCGAGCCGCGCGTCCTCGCGCGCGTAGGCGTAGAAACCCTCGATGTCGCCCTGGCCCTCGGCCAGGTTCGTGTGCGCGTGGGTGTCGCCCCAGAACACGCGGTAGGGCGGGTTCTCCGCCACGAGAATCGGATTGCTCAGCGCGCGAATCTTGCCGTCCTGCGAAATGACCTCGTAGCGGTACACGCCGGGCGCGGCCAGCGCGAGATCCTTCACTACGCCCACGCCGTCCTGGCCGGGGGCCAAGCTGGAAATCTTCTCGCCGTTGAGCGTGATCTCATAAGCTGGCACGCCCGCGCTCGCACGATTAAAATTGAAGTCCTCCGTGCGTACTTTAAGGTCAAAACGCTCGCCGGGCGCCAGCACGCTCGGCGCGAAGGCCGTCACTCGCGCGGCTGGCCCGCCGATGATCGTGTACGTGGGCCAGCGCGGCGACAGAAAATTCCCCTTGGCCTCGAGATCCACGTAGAGCGGAAACATCGCCCCGTGCACCTGTGTCGTCTGTAATTCCAGGCCCGGCCCGCCGCCGGACTGGTCGCCGTAGACGATCGTAATCGTGTCCCCCTTTACCAGCGCCGGACCCTTGAGCTTGTACGACGGCACGCCCGTGACATCAAAGATGCTGCCGTGCATCCCGAGAATCCGTTCAGTGGCTGGCTCCCACGCCGCCGCGGGATTCGAGCAGTGGATCGAAATGAAATTCTTCGCTTTGGGGTCGTCCCGCTGGAGCGGTGCGATCCGGGCCACAATCTCCGTCGCCACCATCACCCCGCCGCCCGGCTGCATCGGCATCTCGCCGATGGTGTAGGTCTGCTCGAAGCTCACGAGGCTGCGCACCGGCCACGGGCCCGACGCGTTCGCCATCACAGTGCCGATCGCCTCTGGATTCTCCTCCTTGATTTGCAGCTCGCGCACGAAACCGTTGATCGACGGTATCACCACCATCGCGTACTGCCGCCGCAGATTGAGTTGCCGTCCCTGCGAGACCACGCGCGGCAATTCCACCGGAAGATTCCCCCCCTGCGCCGCGATCGCGTTTGACCAGGGCCAGAGCACCCCGAGCCGCGCATCGAGATTGTTCATCGTCGTCGGCGCGCCCTGCGCCACTTCGGCCTTGAGCGCCTCGACCGACGCCCGCAGCTCCGGGCCGAGGTAGTCCCGGCCGCCGGGCGCATACAAAGGCTCCGCCGCCGCTGCACCGCCCAGCAGGCCCAGCGCCATCCACCACCTAAACCCGTACCGCATCCGCGAACCCTCCGTCGTCCCGAAGATACTACAGGGCCTTGGGTTACGCAACGCGCCCGGCGCTCGGCGCCGGGCCCGCCGGGGGGCCGCGAGATTCGACTTGATTTATTTAGTTAACCTGTGTTAATTTGTAGAGGCAAGGTCAACTTTAGAGCCTCTCCGGGCCCGGCCCGGCAATCGGAGTCCGTCACGATGAGAACATTTTGGTGTTGCGTGGCCGCGGGCGTGATCGCCGCCGGCTGCGCCGGGCCCGCCAGGGACCCGGCGCCGGCGCCAGAGGGCCTTTCACGGCCGCTAAAAGTCACCACCACGATCGGCATGATCGCGGACGCCGCAAAAGTGATCGGCGGCCCGCACGTCGTCGTCACCGGCCTGATGGGCCCAGGCGTGGATCCCCACCTCTACAAGGCCACGCAGGGTGACCTTGCGAAACTTCGCGGCGCCGATCTCATCCTCTACAACGGCCTGCACCTCGAAGGCCGAATGGTCGACGTACTCGTGCAAATGGCCAGCCGCATCAAGACCGTGCAGGTGACGGAGACGATTCCACACGACATGCTCCGCGAGCCGCCCGAATTCCAGGGCCAATACGACCCGCACGTTTGGTTCGACGTTTCGATGTGGAAGTACGCCGCCGAGCGCACGCGCGATGCGCTCAAGGAGGCCGTCCCGGCGCACACCGCCGAATTCGACGCAAGCGCCGCCGCCTACCTCGCCGAGCTGGACACGTTGCACGCCTACGCCAAGGCGCGCATTGCCACCATCCCGCAAGAAACGCGCGTGCTCGTCACCGCGCACGACGCCTTCGGCTATTTCGGGCGCGCCTACGGCATCGAGGTGCTCGGCCTTCAGGGCATCAGCACCGCCTCAGAGTACGGCCTCCAGGACGTCGACAGACTCGTCGACCTCCTCGTCTCGCGCAAGATCCGCGCCGTCTTCGTCGAATCCTCGATCTCCCCCAAGTCCATCGAGGCGCTCGTCGCCGGCGCGCGCTCGCGCGGGCACGACCTCCAGATCGGCGGCCAGCTCTTCTCCGACGCGATGGGCGCCGAAGGCACGCCCGAAGGCAGCTATCTCGGCATGGTCCGCCACAACGTCGACACGATCGCCGGAGCGCTGAAATGAGTCCCGCCGTCCCCGGCGTCCCCATCGAGGTCCATGACCTCACCGTCGCCTATCATCACCGCCCCGTCCTCTGGGACATCGACCTGCAATTTCCCGAAGGCAAGCTCATCGCCGTCGTCGGCCCCAACGGCGCCGGCAAGAGCACCCTCATCAAGGCGATCATGGGCCTCGTCCCGCTCGCCTCGGGCCACGTGAAAATCTACGGAAAACCGGCCGAAGAGGGCCGCGCTTCCGTCGCCTATGTGCCGCAGCGCGGCTCGGTCGATTGGGATTTTCCCACCAACGCACTCGATGTCGTCCTCATGGGCCGCTACGGTCACCTGCCGCTCTTCGGCCGCCCGCGCCGCCGCGACAAGGAAATCGCGCGGCAGTCGCTCGAGAAAGTCGGCATGCTCGAATTCGCGAACCGCCAGATCAGCCAGCTCTCCGGCGGCCAGCAGCAGCGCGTCTTCCTCGCGCGCGCGCTGACGCAACAGGCCCGCGTCTATCTCATGGACGAGCCCTTCGCCGGCGTCGACGCCTCCACCGAGCGCGCGATCGTCACCCTCTTGCACGATCTGCGCGAACAAGGCGGCACCCTCGTTGTGGTCCACCATGACTTGCAGACTGTCCCCCAATATTTCGATCATGTCCTCCTGCTCAATCTGCGCACGGTGGCCTTCGGTCCCGTGGCCGAAGTCTTCACCGCGCAGAACTTGCAAAAAACCTACGGCGGCCAACTCGGCGTGCTCACCGAAGTCGGCGAACGCCTGCGCAACACCGACTGGAGCCGGCGCCGTGGCTGATCGCGCGTTGCCGCCCTGGCTCGAGTTCTTCACGATCCCGAGCATCAACGTGTTCTACGTCCTCGCCGGGTGCATCGTCCTCGGCGCGGCCTCGGCCACCGTCGGCTCCTTCACCTTCCTGCGCAAGCGGTCCCTCATGGGCGACGCACTCGCCCACGCGATCTTCCCGGGCGTAGTGATTGCCTTCATCTTCGGCGGCAACTTCTTAGTCGGGGCATTGCTAGCGGCGGTGATCGTCTCGACGATCATCGGTGCAATCTCGCAGTGCGGCAGGATCACCAACGACACCGCGATCGGCGTGCTCACCGAAGTCGGCGAACGCCTGCG
>VFKU01000679.1 GCA_009885415.1 Rhodothermota bacterium | reverse complement strand
GATGTCGAGCGCGCAGGTCTCGCTCGCAAGCACATAGCCCTCCCCCACTCGCCCAAGCCACAGCGGCCGGAAACCGAGCGGGTCGCGCGCGGCGACGACGCATTCGCCGTTCGTCGTGACGACAGTGTAAGCGCCGGCGACGACTTTCAAGGCGTCGATGACGGCGTCGACAAAACGTGTCTGCGGCGAGCGGGCGATAAGCTGAATAATGACTTCGCTGTCGGTGGTGGACTGGAAAATCGCGCCCTGGGCCTCGAGTTCGTCGCGCAGGAAGTCGGCGTTCACGAGGTTGCCGTTGTGGCCCAGCGCCATCGAGCCGCGGGCGTAGTCCACGGGAAGCGGCTGGACATTTTTCAACTCGCTGCTGCCGAAGGTGGAGTAGCGCACGTGGCCGATCGCGATGTCGCCGCGCAGGCGATGCAGCTTGTGGCGCGGGAAGACGTCGGAGACGAGCCCGACGCCGCGATGCGCATTGAGGTGGCCCTTGTTGCTCACGACGATACCCGCGCCCTCCTGCCCGCGGTGTTGCAGGGCGTAGAGGCCGAGGTAGGTCAACGTCGCGGCCTCCTCGTGGCCGACGACGGCGAAGACTCCACATTCGTCCTTCATGTGATCGTCGCCGAAATCGCGCGCGTGGAGGTTCGGGTGCCGTTGCAGCCGTTGGTCGATCTGCCAGAAATACTTCGGTGATTCGTCCGCCATTAGAATTCCGCTCCCCCGGTCAATAAACGATACGCCTCGACGTACTTCTCGCGCGTTTTCATCACCACGTCGTCCGGCAGCGGCGGAGGCGGGGAATTCTTGTCCCAGTCCTGCGTCTCGAGCCAATCACGGACGTATTGCTTGTCGAAGCTGGGCTGGCCTCGGCCCGGTACGTACTGGTCGGCCGGCCAGAAGCGCGAGGAGTCGGGCGTGAGCACTTCGTCGCACAGCACGATATCGGCGCCGCGCAGGCCGAACTCCATTTTCGTGTCGCAGAGAATGATGCCGCGGGAGGCGGCGTAATTCCGGCCGCGCTCGTAAACGTGCAGCGCAGCTTCCGCCGCCGCGCGATTCACCTCGGCGCCGATGATTTCGCCGGCTTGCTCGGGGCTGATGTTGATGTCGTGGCCGTCGGTGGCCTTCGTGGCGGGGGTGTAGATCGGTTTTTCGAGCTTGCTCGATTCGACGAGGCCGGCGGGGAGCTTGTGGCCGCAGACGGTGCCGTGTTGTTTGTATTCCTTCCATCCGCTGCCGGCGAGGTAGCCGCGGATGACGAACTCGACCGGGAGCATCTCGCATTTCTTTACCAGCATGCTGCGGCCTTCGAACTGTTCGGCGTTGCGCTGGAAATCTTCCGGCATGTCGGCGAGGTCGATGGAAATCATGTGGTTCGGTACGATGTCCTGCATCATCTCGAACCAGAACACGGACATCTTGGTGAGAATTTTTCCCTTGTCCGGGATGCCGACGGGATCGACCCAGTCGAAAGCGGAGATGCGGTCGGTGGTGATGATGATCAGGCGATCCCCGAGGTCGTAAATGTCGCGCACCTTGCCGCGCGAGATCGGCTTGCGGCCGGGAATATGCGTCTGCAGCAGCGCCTCAGAAACCATGTCCTGCTCCTGCCGCAGCGGGGAAGAAAGTTCCCCGTAAATGCGGCTCGTTGATGGCCAATAGATCATTTAACACTGCCTCGCAGCCCGAAATGCCGGGAAGCAGCGGATTCAACAATAGCGCATGGAGCGCCGCGTCGCGATCGCCGGTGAGCGCGGCGTCGACCGTTAGCGACTCGTAGTCCTTCACGCAGTGCATGAGGCCGCGAATCGCCGGCGGCGGCGCGGATTGCGGCAGCGCCTCGACGCTTTCGCGGCCGACGCGGGCCGGGATTTCGAGCACCGCCTCGTCATCGAAGCCGGGCACCGCGCCGTTATTTCGGCAACACAAAATCAGGCGCGCGCGCGTGTCGTTCCACACCGCCTGCATGACGCCAAGCGCGGCGGTAGAGTAATGCGCGCCGCCTCGCTTCGAGAGCATTTCCGGTTTCGTGTTCGCGGCGGCGTCGGCGTAGATCGCAAAGAGCGTGTCTTCGATTCCCTGCACGTCCTCGCCGCGCGTCTTCACTTGTTTTGCCTGCCGTGCGAGCGCGGCCTCGGGCGCGTAAAAATACTGCAAATAGGGATTGCAGTACATGCGCAGGCTGCGCATCGTCGTGACCATCGCGTCGCAGAGCGGACCGGGATCCCACTCGTCGGTCGCGTGCGCGATCAGCGCGTCAAGCGCCTCCTCGGTGCGATCGCACCCGGCGATGCGTACAGCACTCACCCACGAGAGATGATTCAGCCCAACGTAATCGAGCTCGACCTCGGCGTGCGCGCAGCCGAGGTGCTTGGCGATGTCCATCTCCATGCCGATAGGAATGTTGCACAGGCCCGCCACGCGGATGCTCGAGTGCTTGACGACGGCCTCGGTAACGATTCCCGAGGGGTTCGTGAAATTGAGCATGAACGCATCCGGGCAGCGCTCTTCCATAGCCTGCGCGACCGCGACGATGCGCGGAATGGTGCGCAACGCGCAGGCGAAACCGCCGACGCCGGTGGTCTCCTGGCCGAGGATGCCGTGGCGCCGGCCGAGTTTTTCGTCCGAGATGCGCGCGGCCATTCCACCGGCGCGGATTTGCGTGATGACGAAGTCGGCGCCATCGAGCGCGGGTTCGAGTGCAACAGAAGTCTCTATAGATATAGGACTCGAGAGGCGCTGCGCCATCCGCCGGCAAAAGCCGGCGACGATTTCGAGCCGGGCGGGCTCAATGTCCATCAAGGTGAGGTGCTGGAGCGGCAGGGCGTGGGTACGCGTAAGCAGGCCCTCGACCAGTTCGGGCGTATAGGAACTGGCGCCCCCGATGACGGTGACTTTCATGCAGCGAACAGCCTCCGCAAGCAGCCTGCGGGCCCGGCGAAGGCGTCCAAAAAAGGAGCAGCGCCGCCAGCACCGGAAAGCACCCCAAGGCCGCGATCATACGGACGATATGGGGCCGAAGTCAAAGATGCCATGCACGGCGGCAAGCGCTAAAAGCACGATTCGGGATTTGTAGGGCATAATTCATATAAGTGGAAAGTCGCGCGGGGCGCGGTTTACCCTAAGCGCGGGGATACGGGGGAAAGCGGCGCGGCCTTTCGCGCCCAAATGACCATGGCGACACTCGCATTCGGCATTTCAATTTTGCTGATGGTCCCCTTTTTCGGGTGGGGCGTCCACACGCTGCGCGAACGCTATCTTCTCCACCACGACATCCCCTTGCGCGTCGAGGTGTATTCGCTGCTCGGTGTGATCGGATTTCTTAGTGTGCAACTCTGGCTCATCCGTGTATGGATGGGCGAAGTCGGCGCGTTCTTCGCGTTTACCGTGCTCGCGCTCGCGGCCGCCTCCACCGCACTCTACGGCCCGATGCTGGTCTCGGTCATCTCGCAGGAAATCGTCAACCTCATGCACCCGCCCCACGACGCCCGCGACGACATGCCCAACTACAATCTCGCCGAGGGTCTCGAAACGCGGGGCGATCTCGACGGCGCGTTGCGCGAATATATGGTCATGGCGCGCATCTTTCCGAAGGACGGCGAAACGGCGTTTCGCGTCGGGCATTTGTTGTGCGAGATGCAGCGCTGGGAAGAGGCCGCGGCTTCGTTTGAGCGCGGCTTGCAGCAGGCAGGCGACACGGAGAAGTCGCTTCTGGCCACGAACCGCCTCTCGGATTTGTATCGTGAACGTCTCGGGCGGCCGGATGAAGCGGCCGCGACCTTGCAAGCGTTCCTGGATCGCTTCGGCAATTCGCCCCGGGCGGAACTGGTCGCGCGGAAATTGGAGCGATTGCAGCGCGTGGTACCCCCCACTTCGGGGAACGGTTCGACGACTGTTCAACCACCAGCCAACAGCGTGTAAAAGTCAGGATTCCGTCCTTGAAGTCCTTTCACGTCTATTGGAAAGCGCCCGAGAACAAGCCATCTCGGCATCAGCACGAATACTCGGCCGAAGAACTAAACAGATTTAAAGAATTGTTCGCACCCACAGCCGCCAAATTCCGGAAGCATACGCACATTCAAGTCGTGCTCATCCTCCTGGCAATGGCAAGTGTGGTAATTTTGGTGGTTAGGCAAGACATGGCGGACGAGTGGATTCTCGCACCCTTGGCCGTGATATTCACGGTCATCATCGGCGGCTCGATCGTTTTTCCTGAGCCAACGTGTCCAGGATGCAACAACTCGCTGAGTGATATTCCACGGGAATACTGTCCCGAGTGCGGTTCGCGGACGCTCCGGCGTAAATATCGTTTCTTTTTTCCTATCCAATGCCTTAGTTGCGGGAAGACGCTAACGGGCGGAAAAGGAAGGCGCTACAAAATCCGCGCTTGTACGCATTGCGGGATTCATCTTGATGACAAAGGATTCTAACGTTTTTTGCATGGGTAGGAGTGTTTCGTTTCTGTTTCACAATAACAATTCATTGCTGAAATCCGCTGCGTAAAATTCTTTGGGCGATCCTTTGCCTAATTCGGAAAATGTCAGGTAAGATCGTAACGGGGAAGGTGTTACTTGGGGGCGACTCGATTGACCTATGGGGGCTCCTGTTTTTAGATGAGCAGCAAAATTCGCGTATGTGTGGTGGACGACGAGGCGGCGCTGGCGGAGGTCATCTGCGAGGGATTGACCGCTACAGGGATTGACGCGGTTCCGGCCGGGAGCGGCGCGGAGGCGCTGGACATCTGCGCCAAGGGGGGCATTGACCTGGCGCTGCTGGACATTGCCATGCCCGGGATGGACGGCTACGAGGTCTGCCGGCGGCTGAAGGCGAACCCGGCCACCAAGGACATTGTGGTCATCTTCGTGACCGGCCGGAGCGAGCCCGAGGACCACGAGATCGGCTTTGCGCTGGGCGCGGCGGACTATGTGACCAAGCCTTTCAACCTGCCAATGCTGATGTTGCGGGTGGAGTCCGCCCTGCGGATACACCGCGCGAAGTCTCCCGCCGGAGCAAACGGTGACGCGGGCGACGAAGCGGCGTATACCGACCAAATCACCGGCTTGCGGAACCGCCGCTTTCTCATGGAGCGCCTGCAAGAAGAGGTGGACAAGGCGCACCGCTACAACTATCCCGTCTCCTGCGTGATTGTGGATGTGGACGGGGTCGAAGCGCTCGACCTCAAAGCCGGTGCCGCCGAATTGAACGACCTCCTCGCCGAGGTCGCGATGTCGATCCGCGGCTACACGCGCTCCTATGACGTCCTCGCGCGCTACGACGGCACGCTCTTCGTCGCGCTCCTGCCGCACACCGAGCTGAAGAACGCGATCAAGTACGGCGAGAAAATCATGGACGACATCGACGCGTCCGTCTTCGCGGAACCCGGCTGCCCGACCAAAGCGACGGTGAGCGTCGGCGTGGTCACCTTCCAAAACGGCGCAGCCACCGCCGCCGACCTCGTCTTCGGCGAAGCCATGCGCACCCTGCTCAAAGCCAAGAGTATGCCCAAACCACACCGCATCTTCGGCCGACAACTCGAGAAAGCGCACTGAATTCGGCAGGAGCGGCTCCCCGTGGCCGCCCTGTACTCAGGTCGGCGGCATTCCAAAAAAACGAGCAGCCCTCCGCCGGTTTCCCGGCGGAGGGGCTTAGATACCGAATATTCCGAACTTGTGCCCGGCGTCGAGCCGGAGCGCGTCTAGGGTTCGCACCCCCACTGTATCCCGGAACCCTCCGGGGTAAATCCACCTATGACGCCGGGCCTAAAGCACGGACTACTCATAGACAGACCACCTCCTTTCTAGACGCGGAGCACGCATCCAGGCCGGTCCCCCATGGCCAACCTTCGTCGCTGCCCGTCTGCAAACTATTGTATGGATTTTAAAAATTTTCGCAAGAGAAATTTTCCACTACCCGGAAATTTGCTTGACGAAAGGCCCGATCGAAGGTAACGCGATCGGCCGTGCATATGACCGAGCCCTCCTTGGACTGCGGGAGCGATAGCTCCCGCTTTACCGAGCCCAGCAAAGCTGGGCGGCGTCGCACCGAAGACCAGCTTCACTTCAGGCGTACTTCCAAGTACCATGACGCCTACAATTCCCCCGAGGTGTTGCCCTCATGCCCTTCAGGATTGAACTCAAGTCTGTCGAAAAATTCGGCCGCGACCTAGTGCGCCCCGAGGGGGTCATGGCCCTCAAGGACGGCACCGTCTGGACCTCGCACGGCGAGGGACATTGCACGCGGATCAGTCCGGACGGCTCGCAGAATAACCTCGGCGAACTCGGCGGCGAGCCGAACGGTATCTGCATCGATCGAGACGACAGTGTCGTTGTCGCCAACATCGGCAACGGCAAGGTCCAGCGGCTCCACGCCGACGGCATCTCCACACTCATCACGGACAATATGGAAGGCCGGCCGATGCCGACGCCGAATTTTCCGCATGTGGACTCGCGCGGCCGCATCTGGTGTACGAACTCGACGAATCTTCGACGCCACGTCGACGCCGAGCGCCACCCCGTGCCGGACGGCTCCCTCTGCCGCATCGAGAACGGCCGCACCGAAATCCTCGCCGAGGGCATCCTCTTCGCCAACGGCTGCGCCCTCGACGCCAATGAAAAATTCGTCTACGTCGCCGAGACCATGGGCCGCTGCGTCATTCGCTACGAAATACTCGACGACGGCGCGCTCGGCCGGCCCGAACAATACGGCCCCGACTTCGGCCCCACCGGCCACCCCGACGGCATCGCCTTCGACACCGCCGGCAACCTCTGGGTCACCCTCGTCGTCATGCACGGCCTCGGCGTCATCACCCCCGACCGAAAATTCCACGTCGTCCTACACGACCCCAAAGGCGAACTCGTCCGCCGCCCCACCAACATCACCTTCGGCGGTCCCGACCTCCGCACGGCCTACGTCGGCTCGCTCCGCGGGCCGTACATCCCCGTGTTTCGAGCGCCGGAGCCAGGGCTGCCCTTAATCCATCAGAAATGAAATTGGCCACGGATCTAACAGATTGAACGGATCAACTTCGGACACGCGGACGGCCTAATCCGTCCAATCCGTCAAATCCGTGACCACTCTTAAAACATTTCCATCTGCCGGCTCGTGAGCTTGTCGAAAGTCTGATCAAAGACGTGCAGAATCGCGTCGGCGACGGGGGCGAGTTGGCGCTCTAGGTAGTGGCCGTAGTCGAGCGGGGACTTGCGCGCCTCGGTCGGTTCCGGACCATTGAGCGTAATCACATAAGAAATCGATCGGCCCGGCCGCTCGAGTTTGCGCGCGGCTTGGACGTGCGGCGGGGCGACTTTGGTGTAGTCCTCGAGTTTTCGGCGCAGACGTTTCTTATAGATCAACTGATCGTCGTGCTTCCCGGCGAGCACCCCCGCGGCCGTCTCGCGGATGTACTCCTCAAAAACCTCGCCGGCGAAGATGCGGCGGTAGAGTTCGCGCTGAAATTCGCGCGCGAGCGGCGTCCAGTCGGTGCGGACGGATTCCATCCCGGTGAACTCGACCTCGAAAGCGCCTGCAGCGCTTTGCACGTAGCCGGCGTAACGCTTCTTGCTGCCGACTTCGGTGCCGCGGATCGTGGGCATGAAGAAGCGGTGGTAGTGTTTCTCGAACTGAATCTCGAGGTGCGACTCGATACGGAATTCTTTTTGGATGGTCTCGGTCCACCATGTGTTCAGGCCTGCGGCGAGTTGGCGGCCGATCGCTTTGCAGTCCTCCTCCCCCACTCCCGGCCCGACGAGAACGAAAAGAGAATCAGTGTCGCCATAAAGGACTTTGTATCCCTGCGTTTCGATCCACTCGCGACTGCGGCGGATGAGGTCGTGGCCGCGGCGCGTAATGGAACTCGCGAGCCTGGAATCGAAAAAGCGGCAACCCGAACTGCCGAGCACTCCATACAGACTGTTCATAATGATCTTGATCGCAGTCGAGAGCGCCGTGTTCTTGTCGCGCTTGGCGGCGTCGCGCGCGCGCCAGAGTTCCTCGACCATGCCTGGCAGGATGTGGCGCTCGCGGTTGAACAGCGCGCCGCCGAAGCCGGGCACGGGATCGTCGCCGGGCCGCGCAAGGTCGAGCGGATCAATCTTGAAGGTCCAGATGATGCTCGGATACAGGCTCTTAAAATCGAGCACGAGCACGTTGTCGTACAGCCCCGGCACGGACTCCATCACGTAGCCGCCGGGGCTCGCCTC
>VFKU01000188.1 GCA_009885415.1 Rhodothermota bacterium | reverse complement strand
GTTGCCAGGCGAGAAAAACAAGGGCACCTTCATCGGCGACCTCGCGCGGCACGTCGACCTCGCGCCGACGATCGCGAAGTTCGCCGGGTTGCCGGCGTCGGCGAAGTGGCAGGGCCAGCCGCTGTTGAAGGACGATTTCGCGTCGAACAACCAGGACGTCGGTTTTGTCCACAGCCATCTCAACTTCGAGGGCATCGAACTCGAGTCCGTGCGGAGCATGGATCGCAAGCTGATCCTGTCGAATGAGGGAAACAAGCGCGGATTCGCGCCGGTAGAATTGTATGACCTGTTGGCGGATCCGGGCGAGCAGCAGAACATCGCGGGCGACGCGCAGCGCAGTCCGGAGGTCACGCTGTACAAAGACCGGTTGCAAAAAATGGACGAGTACATCGAGAAAGGCGGCGTGCAGCCGATGCAGTTGTTGTCGGACGATCTGCCGCAGGAACTCAAGGACCAGCTCGAAGCGGTCGGTTACGGCGAGGCGAAGCCGTAGGGTAAGGTCCGATTGAATCAGGTCCACCCCGGGCCGCAAGCGACGAGAAGATCTACAGTTCCCAGCCCTTCCGGTACTCGCGCCGGAGGAAGTGGTTGGCATCTGGCGCGTTCTTGAAGGTTGCTGAGGCGGCGTCCCACTCGAGTTTCTTGCCGGCTTTGAGCGCGGCGTTGCCGATGAGGACCGTCTCGGTGACGCGGCCGGAGAGTTGGAAATTCGCGCCGGCGGCGGGTCCGCCTTTGATCGCGCGGAACCATTCTTCCCAGTGCCCCGGCGAGCGTTCGAGGGTCGGCGCGGGCGGCGTGATTTCCTGTGGGCCGTTGGCGGTCAGGATGCGGCCGGCTTTGTCGTCGCCGTGGTCCCCGCGGAAGAGGACGCCTTTGTCGCCGACGTAATACATGCCCGTCGGCGCGAGTTGCTCGCCCTCGGGCAGGCCGGCGGGGCGCGGGGGTTTGTTGCCGCCGTCGTACCAGGTGAGCGCACAGGCGGGCCACGCGCCGCGCGCGGCGAATTCGTATTTCACGGTTGACTTGAGCGGGTAGGTCTCCGCGTTGAAGCCGCCGCTCGTCGCTTCGACGCTGAGCGGCGCGCCGAGCTCGATTTCGTAGAAGACGGGGTGGAACATGTGGCAGCCCATGTCGCCGAGCGCGCCGGTACCGAAGTCCCACCAGCCGCGCCATTTGAAGGGGTGATAGGCGGGGTTGTACGGCCGCTCAGGCGCGGCGCCGAGCCAGAGGTCCCAGTTCATTTCCTCGTGCGGCGTTTCCGCGGCGGGCCGCTCGATGCCCTGCGGCCAGATGGGCCGGTCGGTCCATAGGTGCACCTCGCGCACCGGGCCGATCATCCCCGCGCGGAGGACCTCCGCCGTCACGCGCACGTGGTCGTCGGCCTGGCCCTGGTTGCCCATCTGCGTCGCGAGTTTTTTCTTGCGCGCGGCGGTCTCGGCGAGCGTGCGCGCCTCAAAGACCGAGTGCGTCAGCGGCTTCTCGCAATACACGTGCTTGCCGTGGCCGAGCGCGGCCATCGACGCGAACGCGTGGTGATGGTCCGGCGTTGCGATCACGACCGCGTCGATGTTGTGCTGCTTGTCCAGCATCTCGCGGTAGTCGCGCCACTTTTTCGCTTTCGGGTACGCGTCGAAGACCGAGCCCGCCATGCGCCAATCGACGTCGCAGATCGCCACAATATTGTGGCCGTGGTGCGCCGCGCTGCGCAGATCGCCCTTGCCCTGCCCGCCGACGCCGATCACCGCGATGTCGATTTTGTCGTTCGCCGCCAGCGCGCGCGGCCCGCGAGATAAGCCAGCCGCCACGGCCGCGGAACCCGCCGCCGCGAGAAATTTCCGCCGTGTGAGAATGTTCATGTTTTCACCCCCCCCGGTACTCTGCATATCATAGCAGTGCGAAAGGGCGGCTCGACGC
The DNA here is from genome assembly GCA_009885415.1 of Rhodothermota bacterium. Lineage (GTDB taxonomy): Bacteria > Hydrogenedentota > Hydrogenedentia > Hydrogenedentales > VFKU01. The sequence continues at coordinate 1,503 of VFKU01000188.1, read as the reverse complement.
TCCCGGTATGAACCCGGGCCCGGCGCGGGCCCAACGCGTTGGGAGTTCACGCCATGAAAACCGTGTCCGCGTATCTCGTTCTGGTGCTGTCTTGTGTCTCGATGGCTGCGACCGCACAGCCGCCTGACGACGCGTTTGACTATGCCGATGAACTCGCGGAGGTGACGGAGGACGTCGCTTTGGGCGCCAAACTCTTCGCGCTCGAAAAGCCCCAGGCCGATCCCGTATCGCATGATTCCGCGCCGGGCATGCAGCTTCGTTCGCGCCACCTGATCTTCGGCCTGCCGCGCTTGACGGACAACCGCTATGCCCCCGCGGGCGGCGGACCGGGTGTTTCGCTACTGGTACGCGAAGGCTTCGTCGTCGGGTATTCCGATGTGTTGCATTGCCCCATCTGGGTCGCACAGCGCTGGACAAAGGACGAGTACGGGAACATCGATCGCACGCCTGAATTAAAGCGAGACTGGAAGGAAGATCCTGAACTTCCGGCGGACCTGCACGTGGGGGTGGGATACTCAGGCACGCAGACTGGGCTTGATCGCGGCCACATGGCGCGGCACCAGATGAACCGTTCGTGGGGCCTCGACGCATCGATCGCGGGCTGCCTGATGACGAACTCGGTGCCGCAACATCTCAAAATCAACCGAGGGAGCGCGTGGGGCGAACTGGAAAACGCCGTGCGCGATCGCGTCAAGACGGCCAGCGCCAATGCGTCCGATAAGGCACTCTGGACGATCAGTGGAGCACTCTTTCGCGATGCCGACAATCCTGTGGGAGAATCGCCCGGGGTAGACCTGACGCGATCCGCTTCCATCACCGGCGGATTCCGCGTGCCCTACGCCACGTACAAGATCGTCGCGTGGTTCGACGGAGAGGGCCTGTTCCACGCCCGCGGGTATATTTTCGAGCAGCCATACACGGTTCCTTCCGGCCAAAATCTGAAATCAGCGCATTTCACGATCCCGGCGCAAGACATCGGGCTCAAGGAATTCATCCACCCCATCGACGAGATCGAATCCCGAGCCGGCGTGGACTTCTTTGCGGACCTGAACGATTCCGCCGAGAGCGGGATTGAATCCGCGAAACCCAGCACGCTCTGGGGCAGCGAGCACTGACTTGGTTAAGCGCCGGTGGCGTTGGTGGCGGCGTCTTCCGGGTCGAGGTGCGCGGCGCAAGCTAGCGTGCTTAGGTTCCAGCCTGCTTCGGGCGTGTAGTCCGCGATGGTCAGGCAGGAGTTGCGCCACGTAGCGACTTCCATGTGATCACGGCCCAGGCAAACGTGCATGAATCCGCGGAGGAACATGCCGTGGGTGACTAGGGCTACTTTGCGGTTGCGGGCGCTTTCGAGTTCGAGGATGCGGTCCATTGCGCGGCGGACGCGGTCTAGGAAGATTTCGACGCTTTCGCCGTTGGGCGGGATGTAGGGGAGTTCGGTGAAGAAGGCGCGGGCTTCGTCGTAGGTCTTGTCGGAGAGGTCGCCGGGGTTGCGCTCGCGATACAGCG
>VFKU01000541.1 GCA_009885415.1 Rhodothermota bacterium | reverse complement strand
GGATCGCTGATGCCGGGCATGCCGCTGTCCGTGCACAGGGCCACATTGCGCCCCTCGGCGAGATGTTTGAGCAGCGTTTCGCCGGCGCGCTCCTCGTTGTGTTCGTGATACGCGATGAACTTGTCTTCCCGCTGAATCTCGTAGCGCTGGAGAATTTTCAGGGTCTGCCGCGTGTCCTCGCAGGCCAGCGCGTCCGCTTCTTTCAGGATGCGCAGCGCCCGGTGCGTGATGTCTTCGAGATTTCCGATCGGGGTGGCGATGATCCAAAGCGTGGCCATGTGTTCTCCAGTTCGTGACGCGCTGCGCGAGTGCAGAGAAATTCATTATACTCACCGGGCGTCGCCGCACGGCCAGCCGGGCAAACGAGGGGTCCCATGGAGAACAGCGAGGTCGTCGCCCTGCTCGAGGAGATTGCGATCCTACTCGAACTCTCCGGCGAAAATCCGTTCAAGGCCCGCGCCTACGAAAACGTCGCGCGGCGCATCGAGCAACTCGAAGGGAGGGTCGAGGACCTCGCAAAAGAAGGTCGCCTGCGCGAAATCCAGGGCGTGGGGGACGCGCTCGAGGAAAAAATCTCGGAGTACGTCAAGACCGGCCGCCTCAAGTATCACGACGATCTCCGTAAGAAATTCCCCGACTCGCTCTTCGATCTCTTTCGCATCCCCGGCCTCGGCCCCAAGCGCATCAAGCAGCTTTACGAGGAGATGAAAATTTCTTCGATCGCCGAATTGGAGGCCGCCGCGCGCGAGGGCCGCCTCGAGGTTCTGCCCGGCTTCGGGAAAAAGATGGAAGAAAAAATCCTCCAGGGAATCCAGTTCTCGCAGCAACAGGAGGGGCGTCACCTTTACCACGAGGCTCTCGCCGAGGCGCAGCGCCTTAAGAACCTGCTCTCAAAGGACAAAGCGGTCACCCGCATCGAAATCGCCGGGAGTCTCCGTCGCCACAAAGAGATCATCAAGGACATCGACATTCTCGCCGCGAGCAAGACCCCGAAGACGCTTATGGATCGCTTCGTGAACGATCCCCAGGTCGCGCGCGTGACGGGGCACGGCGAAACAAAGTCGAGCGTCGAACTGAAGTCCGGCATCGCGGCCGACCTGCGCGTCGTGAGCGAGGCGGAGTTCCCCTACGCGCTCGTCTACTTCACCGGCAGCAAAGAGCACAACGTCGTCCTCCGCCAACGCGCGAAGGACCTCGGCCTCAAACTCAACGAGTACGGCCTGCTCAAGGGCGAGAAAAACGTGCCCTGCAAAACCGAGGCGGAGATATACAAGAAACTCGGCCTGCCCTACATTCCACCCGAGCTACGCGAGGACATGGGCGAGTTCTCGGCGAAGAAACTGCCCGCCCTTGTGACTATGGAAGACGTGATTGCTCTCTTTCATTGCCATTCGAAATACAGCGACGGCCGCAACAGGATCGCCGAGATGGCCGCCGCCGCGCAGGAGGCCGGCTACCAGTACATGGCCATGACCGATCACAGCCAATCCGCCACCATCGCCAACGGACTCAAGGCGGACCGCGCAGAAAAACAGCAGGCCGAGATCGATGCGCTCAACAAGAAGCTCAAGAACTTCCACGTGCTCAAAGGCATCGAGTCGGACATCCGCAAAGACGGCAAGCTCGACTATCCCATAAGTGTATTAAAGACCTTCGATCTCGTCATCGCCTCCGTACACTCGGGCCTGGACATGAACGAGGCTGACGCCACCCAGCGCGTCGTGAAGGCCATCGAAGACCCGCATACGACCATCCTCGGCCACCCGACGGGCCGCCTGCTGCTGGAGCGCAAGGGCTTCCCGCTGAACTACGAAAAAGTTTTCGACGCCTGCCTCGCCAACCGCGTTGCGATCGAGATTAACGCGAACTGCCACCGCCTCGATCTCGACTGGCGGCACGTGCATCGCGCGAAGGACCGCGGCGTCATGCTCGTCATCGGGCCCGACGCGCACAGCGTCGACGGCATCGCCGACATGGAGTACGGCGTCGGCATCGCGCGCAAAGGCTGGATCGAGCCGGAAAACCTGCTCAACTGCATGACGCTGGCCCAATTCCAGAAGTGGCAGAAGGGGTAGCCGGTGGCCAGGGAAACGCAAACGCAGCTACGCGCACGCGCGAAGAAGGTCTTCGAGCGCCTATCGAAAGCCTACCCCGACGCCGAGTGCTCGCTCGAACACGGCGACCCGCTCGAGCTCCTCGTCGCCACCATTCTCTCCGCGCAATGCACCGACGAGCGCGTGAACAAAACCACGCCGGCCCTCTTCAAGCGATTCAAGACGGCGAAGGATTTTGCCACCGCCCCGCAAAAGGAACTCGAGAAGTACATCCAATCCTGCGGCTTCTACAAGAACAAGGCGACAAACATCATCGGCGCCTGCAAGAAGATTGTCGATGAGCACGGGGGAAAGGTGCCGGGCACGCTCGAAGAACTCGTCGAGCTGTCGGGCGTCGGCCGCAAGACGGCGAACGTACTCCTCGGCACTGTCTTCGGCGTGCCCGGTGTCGTCGTGGACACCCACTGCGGCCGCCTCGCGCGTCGGCTCGGCTTCACCAAACACGAAGACCCGACCAAGGTTGAGCACGACTTAATGAAGGTCTGGCCCCAGGAAATCTGGTCGCTCTACTCCCATCTCTTCGTCTACCACGGCCGCGCGGTCTGCTTCGCGCGCGGCCCAAAGTGCTCCGCCTGCCCCGTCCGCGAACTCTGCCCCTTCCCGGACTCGCGCGAAGGTAACAAGATCGCGAAGTAGCGGCGGGGCCCCATCCCCGCCCTTCATCGGTGCGTCTGTCGTTCAGTGGCGTGGCCTGATAAACTGCACGGGCCATGGCTGCCTTGTCCGCATTCATCCTCACCCGCACCTCGCGCGACACCGGCGAGGGCTGCGAACTCGAGTATTGGGTCGCATCAGGGACCGGCCCGGCGCGGGTGCGGATCACGCCGCACGAGCCGGTTTTTTTCGTCGAGTCCGGGCGCGGCAAGGTAATCGGCGTACGGCGCGAGCCGCTGGAACTCGCGACCATGCCCGGCGTGCCGG
>VFKU01000550.1 GCA_009885415.1 Rhodothermota bacterium | reverse complement strand
CGATTCCCTTCTTCATCTTCTATTCGATGTTCGGCTTCCAGCGCGTCGCCGACCTCATCTGGGCCGGCGCCGACTCGCGCACGCGCGGGTTCGTGCTCGGCGCCACCGCCGGCCGCACCACCCTCGCCGGCGAGGGCCTCCAGCACCAGGACGGCCACAGCCACCTGCTCGCGCGCAGCGTGCCCAACGTGCGCGCGTATGATCCCGCCTTTGCCTACGAGCTCGCGGCGATCGTCAAAGACGGCCTGCGCCGCATGTACGTCGACAACGAAGACGGCTTCTATTACCTCACCGTCGGCAACGACAAGTACGTCATGCCCGCGATGCCCGCGCACGTCACCGACGACGCGATCATTAAAGGCCTGTACAAATTCCGCGCCGCGCCCAAGCCGGGCGCAGTCCGCGCACACCTCTGGGGCAGCGGCGCGATCCTCAACGAGGCGCTCAAAGCGCAGGAACTCCTCGCAGGCTACGGCGTCGCTGCCGACGTATGGAGCGTCACCAGCTACAACGAGCTCTACCGCGACGCGATCGCCTGCGATCGCCACAACATGCTCCACCCCGCCGGCTCCGCGCGCACGCCCTACGCGGCGCAGTGCATGGCGGGGGAGGAGGGCGTGATCGTGGCTGCGTCCGACTACGTCGCCACCCTGCCCGACTCGCTCGCGCGCTGGCTCCCGCTGCCCATGAGCTCGCTCGGCACCGACGGCTTCGGCCTCAGCGAAGACCGCGCGCGCCTGCGCAATCACTTCGAAGTCGATGCTCGCTTCATCACCCTCGGCGCGCTCTCCGCGCTTGCCCGCACCGGAAAAGTCCCGGCGAGCACGTTGCCGAAAGCGATCAAAGACCTCGAAATCGACACTGCCAAGTCCAGCCCCATGACCCACCAGGGCCGGCCGAGCATGAAGCGCAAGGAGTAAGCATGGCCACCACCTTCACCCTCCCCGAACTCGGCGAAAACGTACACGCCGGCTTGATCACAGCGGTACTCGTCAAACCCGGCGATCGCGTCGAAAAAGACCAGACCGTCGTCCAACTCGAGACCGAAAAGGCCGTCGTCGACGTGCCCTGCCCCGAGGCCGGCGTCGTCACCGAAGTCCGCGCCAAAGAAGGCGCCACCCTAAAAGTCGGCGACGTAATCCTTATCCTCGATGGCGCTGGCGCATCGACCAAACCCACACCCGCTCCCGAGCCCAAAAAAGTAGAGCCGCCCGCACCGCCCCCGGTAGCCCCGATCGCCGCCGCCGCGCCCGCCCTGGTCGCGCCGCCGCCGTCTCCTGCCGAAGTATCGTCTGTCCTTTTGGTCCCTTCCGTCCCTTTGGTCCCTGTCATTTCCGATCGCCCGTCCGAGCCCGCCGCGCAACCCGTCCCCGCCCACACCGGCACCGTCCGTGCCGCACCCTCCGTGCGCCGTTTCGCCCGCGAAGTCGGCATCGACATCGCCGCCGTGCCGCCCTCAAGCCCAGGCGCATCGCTCAGCGTCGAGGACGTAAAAATTTACGCCCGCTCGCTCCAGGGCGGCCGCGCACCCACCATCGAATCCGGCCCGCCCCCGCCCTCCGGCGGCGCTGCTTCCCTTCCGAACTTCGAGCGCTGGGGCGCGGTCACGCGCGCGAAAATGAGCACCATCCGCCGCCTCACCGCCGAGGGCATGTCCCGCTCCTGGGGCACCGTGCCCCACGTCACCCAGCACGACAAAGCCGACATCACCGAACTCGAAAAATTCCGCAAGGAATACGGCAAGCTCGCCGAAAAGGCCGGCGGAAAACTCACCGTCACCGCCGTCTTGGTGCGGCTCCTCGCCGAGGCTCTAAAAAAATTCCCGCAATTCAACGCGAGCATCGACACCGGCACCGGCGAAATCGTCTATAAGCAGTACTACAACATCGG
>VFKU01000730.1 GCA_009885415.1 Rhodothermota bacterium | reverse complement strand
GCCTTGGCCGCATCGGGCGCGCCGTGGCGCGCCGCGCGGCGGGCTTCGGGATGCGCGTGCTCTACCACAACCGCACGCGGCTCAGCGAGGACGAGGAGCGCGCGCTCGGCGTCGCGCATGTGGACAAAGCGGCGCTGCTCGCCGAGTCGGACATCGTGAGCATCCATTGCCCGATGACGCCGGAGACGCGGCACGCGTTCAGCACGAAGGAGTTCGCGCAGATGAAGAAGAGCGCGATCCTCGTCAACACTGCACGCGGTGCGATCGTGGACGAGGCAGCGCTGGCCGAGGCCTTACACGCGGGCGAGATCGCGGGTGCAGGCATTGACGTTTTCGAGAAGGAGCCAACCGTGCTGCCTCGTTTGCTTGAGGCTCCGAACGCGCTGCTCCTGCCGCACGTCGGCAGCGCGACCGAAGAAACACGCGCAGCGATGGCCGAACTCGCCGCGACGAACTTGATCGACTACCTCACGCGGGATGATCTGACGAATTGCGTGAACAAGTCGGCGTTGAACCAGCGACTAACCTGAAGGTTAGTTCGCCCTTTCAGGGCTTCGATAAGTAGAAACTGTCGTGACCCAGGGCGCCGCTTCGCTCTGCCCTGGGCTACCTTAGTGCGCCCCTTCGGGGCTTTGTGCGAGAACTGAGGTCTTTCATTTTAGTCCTTGTAAAAACGCGACTATCGCTTTGTTCGTCTCGTCGGGGCTTTCCTGCTGGACCCAATGGCCGACGGTGGGGATGATTTTCACGCCGCGGAGATCGGTCGCCGTGGCTTTCATCATCGTGGTGAGTTGATCGGCCGTCGCGCCGCGGATGACGACGTCCTTTTCGCCGGCGATGAAGAGGACCGACTGTTTGATCGTCGCGCCGGCGAGTTCCGGAGTGATTTCCCAGTTGCGGTGGAAGTTTCGGTAGTAGTTGATGCCGCCGCGAAATCCGGCTTCCTTGAATTCGTTCACGTAGTAGTCGAGGTCGGCCTGCGTGAGCCACACGGGCAGGCCCTTCGGCGCGCCGAGCCGGGGAATCCAGCCACCGGCGGCGCGTTTGGGATCGGTGACCATAGGTGCTTCGCGCGGCGAATCCGGCGAGAGGTAGAGCCGGCTGAGGATGCCGCGCGGGTCGGCGTCGAACTCCTTCTCGGCGACGCCGGGTTCCTGGAAGTAGAGGATGTAGAAGAAGTTGTCGTTGTATGCCTTCTTCCATGAGTCGATGGGGGATTCCGCGCCGCGTCCGCCGTATGGCACGCTCAGGGCCACCAGCGCGCTGAAGCGATCGGGGTGGAGCAGCATGCAGTTCCATGCGACGATGGAACCCCAGTCGTGCCCGACGACCACGGCAGTCTTCTCGCCGAGCGCGTCGATGATGCCGACGATGTCGGCGGTGACATGACGGATGTCATAGTCCTCGACGGCGGCGGGTTTGTCGGACTTGCCGTAACCGCGCATGTCGGGTGCGACGACATGGTAGCCGGCGGCGGCGATGGCCGGGAGTTGGTGACGCCACGAGTACCACGACTCCGGCCAGCCGTGGACGAAGATCACGAGCGGGCCCGTGCCCATCTCGGCGATACGCATCTTGATCCCGTTCGAGTCGATCATTCGCATGGTGGGCTTGGCCTCCGT
>VFKU01000302.1 GCA_009885415.1 Rhodothermota bacterium | reverse complement strand
CTGCACGACGTCGGCAAGATGGTGCTCTGGCGCCAGCTCGGGGGCGAGTACCGCGAGTTGTACCACGCGGCCAAGAAGTCAGGCCGGCCGCTGCACGAGGCCGAACGAGAAAAATTCGGATTCGATCACGCCGACGTCATCGGCGCGCTCGCCGCGGTGTGGAATTTGCCGGATTCCTTGCGGCTGGCGATGTTGTATCATCACGACGCGCCGGGCCGCGATCTGGAACACGCCAAGTCGCCCAGGCTCGCCGCGCTCGTCCGCATAGCGAACGCCGCCGCACACGACGATTGGGCCGGCTCCGGGAAGGACCCCGAAAAGCTCTTGTCCTGCGCCGAGCCGTCCTGGAACATCATCGAGGGCGCGGAACATCATTCCTCTCCGATCGCGAGGTACGCCACGCTCTCGGAGTTTCTCACAGACATCGAAAAGGTGCCCGCGCTCGCGTGGGCCTAAGGACGCCCGAAGAGGGAGGACGCATTCATGGGTATCGAACCGCTGAAAAAAGAACTCGAGTCAATTGACCAGGAGTTGGAGTCGGCCATGCTTCGGCTGGCCGAGACCACCCAGCGCGTCGACGATTTTCTGGCCGATTACCAGGCCGGCGACGGGGGAGAGCGCCGGGCCCCCGCTTTCGCCAGACTGCGGCCCACCGCCGAACAAGAAGCCGCCGAAGAATCGGACGACGACTCCAGCGACACCGAAACCACCGAGGACTCCAGCGAAGAAGATGTCGAAAGAACTATCGAAGACAACGACGCGGCCGACTCCTCCATCGACGCTGAGGACGAAACCCAAGACTGAACTCACGCGCTATACATCATCGGCCAGCTTTAAATAACTCCCATACTTCCTATTTCTCCCATACTTCCCATCCACCTCCCAACGAAAACCGGCCCGCCCGAGATCGTATAATTCAGGCGCGTCCTTCAACGGAAACCCATGAGTCTCATTCGCCTCGAAGCCATCGAAAAGAGCTACCACGGCCAGCCCATCCTGGACGGCGTCGATCTGCGCGTCGAGGAGGGGGAGAAGGTCGGT
>VFKU01000626.1 GCA_009885415.1 Rhodothermota bacterium | reverse complement strand
CCTCCTCGCGGCGCACATCGAACTCGCGCGCGGAAATGCCGCGCTTCTTCGCCGCCCGAACGAACTGCGGCGAGATGTCCAGCGCGAGGTACTCGACCGGCTTCGCGGCTAAATACTTCCGATAGAGATAACAATCGCCCGCGCAAAGTTCGACAACGGATGCGGCCGCGGGAATCTCCGCCGAGATCGCACGGTAACGCTCCTGGAAATGCCGCCCGTAGAGCCCGCGCATGAGCACCGAATAGAGCAGCGGACTCGAATAGAAGATGCTCTGGTGGGGCGCGTCGCCGGCCTTAGCGTCGATCAAGGAGCGCCCTCGCCACGAAGGCGCTTCACCGTCGTGCGAAACCGCCACAATTTCAGGAAATATTCATACGTATCATGGACGACCCTGACCGTTGATTTCTTGTCGCTGCGCCGAACGAACAGACAGGGAATCCGCCGCAGAACGTAGCCCTTCAAGTAACAGCGCACCATAATCTCGGTGTCCCAGAACCAGCCCTTGTCTTCGACTTCGTCCAGCACCGGCAAGACCTTCTCTCGCAGGAAAAATTTGTAGCCTGATTCCGTGTCGCCGAGAGTGAACCCAAAGGCCGCGCGGATCAACCAATGATACCCGCGGCTCAGGACGTGGCGGTGCAGCAGGCTGAGATGGACCTTGTACTCGCGTTCGCCCGTCGCCACGTCCGCGCCCTGTTGAAGACTCAGCACGCACGGGATGATATAGCACTGCGCGACCTCGAGATCGATGTCGATGAATCCGACGACGCGCCCCTGGGCCGCGCGAAACCCGTCACTCACGGCGCGCCCACGGCCGGTATTGGCCGTGTGAAAGATCGCCCGGAAATTCCGCTCGGGGTACTGCTTCAGAATGCGTTCGATGACGTCTCGAGTATGATCCTTGCTGCAGTCTTCGACGAAGATGATCTCATAGTTCCAGCGGGTCACATCCAAAACTTCGAGGACCCGGCGGACACTTTCCTCCAGGTGCGGCTCTTCGTTGTAGCAGGCGACAATAAGACTGAGATCGAGGGGCGCTGTGGACCCGCCGCGCTCGTGCATCTGATCGCGATCCATAAACTCCCACACTCTGCAGTTCAAAGCCGAACAAAGTAGTGTACTCGCTGAAAACGCCGAAAATCCAGATGAACCCTTGATCGCGACCTGGGCAGACGTGACTACCGATGCGATCGGGAATTTGATCGCTCCTACGATCGCACCCGCGCCTCAACGCCCCGATAAGGCTTGGCGGATTTCGTCGAGCGAGACGCCCAGCCCCTGCAATGCGATGCCGTTGAGGCCGGCCGCGTCGCCCTGAATATGCACGGTGCGATGAATGTGCGTGATCGATTTGCCCGGCGCCAACGCCGCCGCGGGCGAGGAGGTCTCCAGTTCATAAAACGGCCCCAGCGGTTTCGCGCCAGGCTGCGGCGGGCCGTCGTTGTAGCTGTTCACAACATCTCCGCTAAAGGGCGACTTCTGAATTTCCCACATCGAGTTGACGTAGTCCGTCGCGCCCTTCGGTTGGTTGAATTGCACGAGCGTGAGCACTTTTCCGCCCGCGTCGTAACTCCCGCACAGCGGCATCGCGCGTTTGGGCGAAATCCCGATCTTGCTGCGGTAGGTGCCGTCGCCGCTAAAGAAAAGACGCTTCTCCTCCACGCGCAGGCGCTCTGCGGGAACCTTTCCGAAATACGCGTCGTTCACCTTCGCGCCCAGCGCGGCGTCGGGGCCATCCTGAATCGGAATGACGATCGTCGTCTCGGGCGAGGGGTTGAACATCCCCAAGATCCAAATCGAGAGCAGCCCCGTGTCCTTCGTCCACGGCTTGTCGCCCGTGTTCGTAAGCGTGTTGACGGTCTCGTAAGCCACGAGTCCCGCGCCGGGAAGATCGCGCAGCCCGAGCAATTCGCCCGCGCGCGCGGCATCGAGCAGATTGATCTTCCGTTCGATCCGAACGCTGAACTTCGTGCCGGAGTAATTGACCAGCGTCGTTTCCTTCTTGAACACGGCCGAGTTCGCAGTGCGGCTGACCAATTCAAAGGGTTCCGTGTCCATCATCGCGGGCGTCTGCCAGTGATCGAGATCGAAGGGATCACCCTTCTTGAAAAACAGCGCGAATTGCCCGCCCTCCGGCCCGAGCCAGAAGCGGTCCTCGCCGCCGTAAGGGTTCATGTGCGGCACAGTCTTTCCCGAAGCGATCAGCTCCCGATTGATCCAGCCGAAGCTCGCGCCCTCAAGCCCCGACGCCGTGCTCGTCATCACGCGCCCCTGGTAGGCCGGCACGACGATCACTTGCGCCTGCCCGGAAGCGTCGGAGAGCGAGATCGCGTCCGTGTGCGCCGAGAGGAATGTCAGGTCGTCGCCGAAATTGCCAGAGGCTTGTCCGCTTGCCGGTCTCGAAGAAAAAAGGCTCATGGCCCACGCGCCCCCAATAATGGCCACAGCGATCGCCGTGTGGCCCCGTGAACGTCTCGTATGCATCTCTTCTCTCCTCCGGTATCGCCACAAGACTGGCCGTGCCTGCGACGGCCCTCTGTTCTATTTCCGCGCCTTGAATTCCTTCACAAACTCGGCCGTGAGATCAATGTAGGTGTAGCCATGCTCAAACGTCGCTTCGATGTGGCTGAACTCCGCGAGCTCGTTGAAGGTGGAAACGTGCAGCCAGTTCGGGTTCGAGGCCATCGCCGCTTCGAAGGTGCCGCGGTAGTAGGCGCCTTCGGGATCGTCGGGATACGTGACGCCGAATTTCGTCCGGTCTTTCCAGCCTGAACCCAAAAATCCGCCATTCACCGTCTTGCGGCCGGGGTTGCGCGTTTCGTCGTAGCCGGGTGAAATCGTGGCGTGGTGTTGCGCGGGTTTTCCGTTCTTGGCGCCGGGCCCGGCGTTGTAGGCGTCGATGCGCCCGCGCATGGTCTTCATAAAATCCGCCAACTGATTGTCCTCGATGTCGACCAGCGTGTATTCCTCGAGCGAGCGGAAGGGGCCGAGGTAGTCCGCGCCCTTCCCTTT
>VFKU01000354.1 GCA_009885415.1 Rhodothermota bacterium | reverse complement strand
GCCGAGGCGCGCAGTCCGCCAAGCAAGGCGTACTTGTTGTTCGACGACCAACCCGCGAGCGCGACGCTGTACACCCCCATCGACGACATGGAGAGGAAAAAGAGCACGCCGACGTCGAGATCGATCACCTCAAAGCCGGGCGCAAACGGCACCACCGCGAAGGACATCATCGCAGTCGTCATAATGATCGCCGGCGCGAGCACGAACACCGGCTTGTCGGCGAAGGGCGGAATCCAGTCTTCCTTGAACAGGATCTTGATGATGTCCGCGACGACGTGGCCGAGGCCAAAAGGGCCAACGCGGTTGGGTCCGTAACGATCCTGCCAAAGCGCGAGCAGGCGCCGTTCGAGCCAGATGAGAAAACTCGCCGTGAGAATGAGCCAGACCAGCACTCCCACAACGACCAATATCGAATGAAGCGCGCTCATCGGGCCGGCGCTCCTTTACGCACGTCCGCCGCGCCCGGCAGCGCAATGAATGGCATCCCCGGCAGACCCTGCGGCAACGCGATGACGCCGCGCGCGATGGCCGGGCCGAAAGTCACGCGCAGCTGAAGCGGAACCGCACCGGCCACCGAGACTTTCGCAAGATCGCCCGCCGCCAGACCAAGCGCCATGGCGTCAAGTGGGTGCAGCAGCACGTAAGGCGCGGGCGTCAATTGCGCGATCGGCGGGGAAATGTTGCTGAGTTCTTCCGAGCCGAAAATATGCTGACGCCCGATCGCGGTGAATTTTCCACCACTCGCGGGCGCTTCCGCCGGCACGCGGTAATAAGGAATGCGCGACTCGGGATCCGGCTCGATGAGGCGGATGCCTGGATCGCCGCCTTCGAGCGGCCCGTTGACCTCGTGCTGAAAGCGAGTGATGGATTGCGCGGAATTCCAGCCGGGCATCCAGAAAGAAGACATAAGCGCGGCCGGCGTCATCCGCGAGAAGCCTTCCATCGAGAAGGACAGCGGCGAATCGAGGTCCGGCACGACACCGGTCTCGCTCACGGCGATATTGG
>VFKU01000608.1 GCA_009885415.1 Rhodothermota bacterium | reverse complement strand
TCGTCGCGGGGATCATGCAGCATATTGAGGAAGCGGGAATTCACTCCGGCGACAGCGCCTGCATCCTGCCGCCGCACGACATCGCGCCGCGCATCATCGAGGAAATCCGCGCGCAGACCCGCGCGATGGCCAAGGAACTCGGCGTGATCGGCCTGATGAACGTGCAGTTCGCCGTGCGCGACGAAGAAGTCTTCGTGCTCGAGGTCAATCCGCGCGCCTCGCGCACGGTGCCCTTCGTGAGCAAGGCGGTCGGCCTGCCGCTCGCGAAGATCGCCGCGCGGCTGATGGTCGGCCGCAGCCTGCGCGATCTCGGCCTCACGCGCGATCCGCAGCCGGGCTACGTTAGCGCGAAGGAAGTCGTGCTGCCCTTCCTCAAATTCCCCGGCGTCGATATTTTGCTCGGACCCGAAATGCGCAGCACCGGCGAAGTGATGGGGATCGCGCGCGACATGGGCTCGGCCTTTGCCAAGAGCCAAATCGCCGCGGGCAATGCCTTTCCGCTCAGCGGCCGGGTCTTCATCAGCCTGAACGATCCCGACAAGTCCAAAGCGGCGAGTCTAGCGAAGGACCTCATCGAGCTTGGTTTTAGCATCGTCGCCACCGACGGCACGGCGGCGCGCATTCGTGCGCAAGGCCTCGCCGTGGACGACGTGTTCAAAGTCGGCGAGGGCCGCCCGAACATCGTCGACCTCATGATCAACAAGGAAGTGAACTGGATCATCAATACGCCCTACGGCATGCAATCGAAGTACGACGAAAAGGCCATCCGGCGCACCGCGCTCGAGCTCGGCTTGCCGACGATGACGACGGTCGCGGCGGCGCGGGCGGCGATCGCCGGCATTCGCGCGCTCAAGGCGCAGCCGGCGGCGGTGATGTCCTTGCAGGAGTATCATACGGAGCTGCGCGCGCGCACCGGCACCGAAGGCTGAGATCGGCCGTCGTTGCATGGGCGGCCCGCCCATGCGGGTATCGCAAGAAGCGACGTTCCGGGTAAACGAGATTGCTTCGTCGCAAACTACGCTCCTCGCAATGACGGAGTAGGGAGGCAAAAGGACGTGGGAAAAGTGGAAGGCAAAGTCCTCGTGGCACAAGGCGGCGGGCCGACTGCCGTCATCAACCAGAGTTTCGTCGGCATTGTGCTTGAGGCGCGCAAGTATCCGCAGGTGCACCGCGTCTACGGCGCGGTGCACGGCATCCAGGGTATCGTCGAGGAGACCCTCGTCGATTTGACAGAGTCTACGACGCACAATCTCGAGCAGGTGGCCGCGACTCCGTCCTCGGCGCTGCGATCCACGCGCATGAAGCCGACGCCGGAGGTGTGCCACCGAATTTTCGAGGTCTGCCGCGCGCACGACGTGCGCTATTTCTTCTACATCGGCGGCAACGACAGCGCCGACACCTGCCGCATCGTCAATGAAGAGGCGAAGAAGGCGGACTACGAACTGCGCGTCATCCACGTGCCCAAGACGATCGACAACGATCTGCGTGTAACGGACCATTGTCCCGGTTACGGTTCGGCCGCGAAGTTCGTCGCGCAGGCCTTCATGGGCGCGAACCACGACAACCGCGCGCTGCCCGGCGTGTACATCGGTATCGTGATGGGCCGCCACGCGGGCTTCCTTACCGCGGCATCCGCCCTCGGCCGGATGTACCCCGACGACGGTCCGCATCTGGTCTATTGCCCTGAGGTGCCGTTTACAAAGAAGAAATTCATCGACGACGTGAAGGCGGTCTACAAGAAATACGGCCGATGCGTCGTCGCCGCTTCGGAAGGGATCCACGACGCGAAGGGAATCCTGATCGCCGAGCAATTCATGGGCGGCGAGAAGGATTCGCACGGGAACATCCAGCTTTCCGGCAACGGCGGCCTGGGCGACCTGCTCGCGCAGTGGGTGCGCGACGGGGCGGAGATCAAGCGGGTGCGCGCGGACACGCTGGGCTACTTGCAGCGGAGTTTCGTCGGCTGCGCGAGTTCCGTCGATCAGCACGAAGCGCGCGAGGTGGGTGAGAAAGCGGCGCAGTACGCCATCTGGCACGCGCAGGACGGATCCGTGGCGATTCGCCGCGTCGGAGATTATGCCGTCGAATACTTTCTCACGCCGCTGGAGACCGTCGCGCGCCACACCGCTGAAATGCCGCGCAAGTTCATCAACAAGGACGGCAACGACGTGACGCCGGCGTTCATGCAATACGCCCGCCCGCTGATCGGTCCGCTGCCGATTTCCGCGAGGCTCGGCGCGCCGGCCGTCAAGAAGGTGCTCGGCGGCGGAAAAGCGAAGTAGAGCACGGCGATCAGTCTCTCAATGAGCGACTCGGACACCATTCGCATTGGCATCGTCGGCCTCGGCGGCATCTGCCGCTCGCGGCACGTGTCGGGATTCCGCGCGGTGCCGGGTGTCGAGATTGTCGCCGTCGCCAATCGCACGCTGAAGTCCTCGCAGTCGGTTGCGCAGGAGTTTCACATCCCGCACGCGGCTGCGTCCTGGCAGGACGTCGTCGCGCGCGAGGACGTCGATCTTGTGCTCTGCGGGACGTGGCCGTATCTCCACAAGGCCGTGACGCTGGCCGCGCTCGAGGCGGGGAAGCACGTCTTCTGTCAGGCGCGCATGGCGATGGACGCATCCGAAGCGCAGGTCATGTACGACCGCGCGCGGCAGTCTAATCGCGTGACTGGGCTCTGCCCCGTGCCCTTCGGGCTCAAGTACGACCGCGCGCTGGCGCGCTTGTTGCGCGAGGGTGCGCTGGGCGATCTGCGGCTCGTGCGCGTGCAGAGCTTCAATAACGCCTACGCTTCGACCGACGCGCCGATGAATTGGCGCAAGGACCACCGGCTTTCGGGGCTGAACATGCACACGCTCGGCATGTACATCGAGGTGGTGCACCGCTGGTTCGGATGGACGCGCGAAGTCTCCGCGCACACGAACGTCTTCGCGCCCAGGCGCATGGACGCCGCGGGCGAGCGGGTCGCGGTGCACATTCCGGATCAGGTGCTGACGAATTCCGTCGTGGAGGGAAATGTTCCCGTGCAGTACGCGATCGGTACGGCCGTGCACAAAGGCGAGGACTGCATCGAGATCTACGGTTCGCGCGGGACCATCCGCTACGAGGTCCTACAAGATGTGATGTATGTTGCCCTCGAAGAGGCGGACTTCGCGCCGGTCGAGGTGCGGACCGACGAGTTCTACGACGTGAAAGACTGGGCCGTCGAGCGCGATTTCATCGCGGCGATCCGCGAAGGCCTCGAGTATCACCCGGACTTTTTCGACGGCCTCAAGTACATGCAGGTGGTCGAGGCGATTTACCGTTCCGCGAGCGAAGATCGCACGATCGCGATCGAGTAGGGTGGGCTTCAGTCCACCATTCCACGCGCAAGGCGGACCCGTGTGGTGGGCTGAAGCCCACCCTACCCGGGGGCTTCTCTAATCCTGCTCCGCGCCCGGCACCGGCGGCAAGGTCACTGCCATCATAAAGGGCAATCCTGTTGCCACGGCGAGGAGGACGTAGGCCGCGGCGGAGCCGAGCTTCCAGTACAACACGCAGGCGAAGAGCGGACCGACGCCGCGCGCGAGCGCGCCGAGCGAGCGGAACACGCCGAGCATGCGGCCCTGCACGTGTGCGGGGGCGTAGCCGGAAGCGAGCGAGGTGAGACAGGGGATGATCTGTGCCGAGCCGACGGCCATCAGGAAGAGCGCGACATACAGGAGCGGCGCGTTGCGCGCGATGGCGAGGAGCATCACGCCGGGGATGAGCATGGCGAAGCCCTGCAAAGTCATGCGCTTGGGACCGATGATCGGCGCCTTCCGGCGCACGTAGCCGCCCTGCACGAGCGCGAGGATGATTCCGATGAAGAGGAAGAGGTAGGCGTTCTGCCGCGGGCCGTAGCCGAGGCGCTCGGCGGCGAGGAAGGTCAGGCCGAATTCCGCGCCGGAGAAAGCGGTAAGGAAGAAGAAGTTGATGAGGCTCGTGCGCGCGACACCGGGATACTCTGCGGTCTGGAAGAGGGCGAAGGGGTTGATGGTGCGTTGGAGGCGGTCGGCGTCGGGGGCGCGTTCGGGGAGCGTCTCGCGGAAGACGAGCGCGACGTAGAGCAGATTGAACACGGACAGCGCGAAGGCGATCAGCGCCGGCATCGAGAAGGGGTTGAGGCCGTATTCGAGCAGCGCGGGGAAGTGCTGGGTGAGATCGATCATGGCGGAGAAGCCGCCGATCGCGGGGCCGAGGATGAACCCGAGGCCGAAGGCCATGCCGATGATCGCCATGCCGCGCGGGCGGTTGCGGACGGAGGTGACGTCGGCCACGACCGCGCTCGCGGTCGAGATGTTGCCCGCCATCATGCCGCCGAGGATGCGCGCGAGGACGAGGACGATGAAGGCGCCGGAGAAAAACCAGAGCACATAAGAGATCGCGATGCCCGCGATCGACACTAGCAACAACGGCTTGCGGCCGTAACGGTCCGAGAGGCTGCCGATGACCGGCGAAAACAGGAATTGGAGCAGCGAATAGAGCGAGGCGAGCACGCCACCGAAAAGGACGATGGTGCCGGTCTCGCTGGAGGCGCCGGCCGCAGCGCTGAAGCGCTCGAGCAAGGAAATGAACGACCCCAGCAGCCCGGTGTCGCCTTCCTGCTTGACGTAGTACTTCAGCATCGCCGGGAAGAGGGGGAAGATGATCGAGAAGCCGACGAGGTCGAGGAAGAGGGTGACGAAAACCGTCTTGAGGACGGACTTCGCGCGATCATCGAGGGGCTCGGCGGCGGGGCTTGTTTTTTTGTCAGACATGGTCTGTGAACTCGGGGGTGGGCGGGTGCGTGGCCGCGAAGGATAGGCGGAAGCCCTGGCCCGGTTCAAAAGACCTGTTTGCGAGTCCTCCTTTTCGTGTTGTAGACCGTCGGCCTTTCGGTATCGCGCCGTCCCGGGGTGATGCGGGGTGGAGCCGGCCGAGAGTCCCTATATATATGTGCGCGGCTGTTGCACTCGGCTGCGGGAGAGTGCAGGTGCGGAACAAGGAGGGCCGGGAAACGGAGGGGTACGAAAGTGTGCTTCCGAGATTGGGGTGCGTTTGGAGTTCCGCCTTCAGGCGGTCGTTTGGGGGAGAATCTGTAAGTTTAATGATGCCAACGAGTACGAATATTTTCGAAGGACAATCATTTGCTTAGATCGCAAAGACGCATACTCAAAATCACGATGAAATGGCGCGGCCTATAATTTAGAAGCTCGCAATCTAGCCGCGAGGACGGCGCTTAGTTGCTCCTGGCATGCAGCATCGCTACGATCTGTTCTGATGTGTGCGAGTGATGGCGATAATTGCCGAACTCTACGTAGCGGAGTGCTGGCATATCCAGCAGTACGGACATATCTCCGTCCAGAACAGAAGTGCCTTCTCCAAAAGTAAATGATCGCAGCTTCGTTAGGCGAGCGAAGAGTGCCAAGGACTTTATTTCCCCGCAACTGACCAGACTAAGGGTTTCAAGACTCGTAAGACGGCCGATATCCTCGGCCATTGTTTCAATGTACTTGCATCCCCAAATATCCAGTTCCCGTAGTCCGGTGAGCTCCCACAACTCGCGAACCGAGGAAAGCTTTCGCAAATAGTACAGACCGAGGACACGGAGATTTCGCAGGCGTTGGATCCCCGCCAGCGAATGTACGGGTCCATTGCCGATTTTGAGCACTTCGAGATTTCCGAGAGCCGCCAACCCTTGAAGGTCATGATGCTTGAATGCTTGGAGGTATAAGTCCTTGAGCGAAGTGCATCCGAGGATGCTGGCCAACTTGGGTTGCCACTCCACATAACAGGATTCCAATTTCGTAAGGACGGCGAGGTCAACATTCGTGGTCGTAGTTACTTGATTTATGTTTAGATCCCGAAGATTGACGAGCGCCTCGACTGGGCTCAAGTCGAGCTTAGCGGGCATTATTAATACCAAGTTGACTAGAAACTCCAACTGTCTCAGGAAAGTAATTTCTTCCAAAGGCCAGTTCTTAGCATAATTCAGTTCCAGTTCCTGAATCTTAGTCTCCCGCATAAACCGTTCGGCAGCGGGCTTCCAGTATCCTCGTAACACAAACTTCGCTCCGAATAGGCCCTTTTCTGCCGTAAAATTCATAATCCTCGACAATTCAGTCTCTAACTGAGACATAGGTGATCCCTCATTCAAACACTAGGTCAAAGATTGGGATTAAGCTCTAGGAGATGCCTACGGGCTTTGCCTATGGGATTCCTTTTGTTGAGCAATCCGGGCGTCCCGATACCGCCTAACATTTTAATTGCATTGTGCTCAGCAATTTCCCTTCGTAGTTTTCCGCCTAGAACTTTGAGGTTCCATGCGCCGGGTTCGGCGAGAGGGAGTATGCCGGTTTTTGGATCGCTGGCGATGTAGGTTGGATGTTCGTAGAGGACGGGGATGGTGTCGACGTTTGCGTTGAGGTCGTCGAGGTGGAGGTGGATGGGGGTTTGTTGGAGGCGGGCGGGGTCGAGTTCGTCGAAGGTGGCGCCGTTGTCGGGGGAGATGAGTACGCTGATCTCGATCACGGGCTGGAAGCCCGTGCCACCTATTGCCACGGGCGAGCCGCCCGTGCTACGGAGCGCGGCGGCTTGGTCGGGGCCGAAGAGGGACTCGAGGTCGG
>VFKU01000856.1 GCA_009885415.1 Rhodothermota bacterium | reverse complement strand
GTGCCGCCCTTTCAGGGCTCGGTATGAGGTGGGTCTCGGACCCAGGGCGGCGCTCGCTACTCGCTCGCTTTGCCCTGGGCTATTCTCGGACGCCCCTTCAGGGCTAAGCGCCGAACCTTCCACACGTCGCCGACTCCGTGCCTCCGCGTGATGAGCCATACAACCTCCGACACGTCGCCGACTCCGCGCCTCCGCGTGATGAGCCATACAAGCTCCGACACATTGCCGGCTCCGCGCCGGTGCGAGTCGGCGACTACACGCGGCGGCAGGCCTTCGCTCTTCCTCTGCGCCCCTTTGCGTACTCTGCGGTGAAAAATGCGCTTTTCTGTCAACAATTTTTACCTTGTCTCGCAACGCGAATTCATATGATAAGTGCAACAGATTGCGTATCTATACAGGGAGAACGAGTGAGCGGCCGTGCCTACCGAGTAGGCCAATCGCCAGGTTGCCGCCGAGACGGCGGCACTACAGGAGGATGCCCGGGGTAGGCCAATTGATAACCCGCGCGGAGCGTGGTACGCTCCATCGTATGTATTTCATACTGTCGTGATTTCGTACCAGCGCCGGAGGCCCACCAGATGGCACTCGTAAGAGTCGGAACGAAACACCAGGTCGTCATCCCCAAAGATGTGTTCTCGAAGCTGGGTTTGGCGGCCGGCGACTATGTTGACGTGTCCGTCCGAAAGAACGAAGCCGTCATCAAACGCAATAAAATCGTTGACGATTTTCCGGTCACCGACGAAGCTATCGGCCCGAAAATGCGCGCTTCACTCCGGCGATCTCGAAAAGAAGTCGCTCAGGGCAAGGTCCATGGACCCTACCGCTCGGCGGAAGAGGTCCAGGCTTTCCTGGATGGCCTGAAAAAGAAACGCCGTTAGCGGCGCATGTACACCATCGTTGCATCGCCGGCATTTACTCGTGACTATCGAAAGCTCCCGGACGAGGTTAGACGCCAAGTCGATCGACAAATCCTGCGACTACGCGACGACCCGCATCATCCCTCCCTGCGCACCCACAAGCACCGCGGCGAAGGCGACCTCTGGCAAGCCCGCATCACAAAGAACTTTCGCCTATATTTCTCCATGGCGGGAGACGTGCTTCTGCTGGAAGGCGTCGGCCCGCATGACAAGTAGGCACAACTAGAGGTCACCGCTGCTTCGATGCCCAAGCTCGCCAACTCCACCCGCCATGTCCTCTTCGGGAGCCTGATCGGGACGACGATCGAGTTCTTCGATTTCTACATTTACGCGAACGCGGCGGTCTTGGTCTTCCCGAAGCTCTTCTTCCCGAAGGGGGACGAGGCGGCGGCACAGTTGGAGTCGCTCGCGACCTTCGCCATCGCGTTTTTCGCACGCCCGGTGGGATCGGCGATCTTCGGGCATTTCGGAGATCGCGTCGGCCGCAAAGCGACGCTGGTCGCCGCGCTGCTGACGATGGGTATCTCGACCGTCGCCATCGGCTTCCTGCCCACGTACGCGAGTATCGGTGTCGCCGCACCGTTACTGCTCGCGCTGTGTCGAATGGGCCAGGGGTTGGGCCTGGGCGGCGAGTGGGGCGGCGCGGTGCT
>VFKU01000284.1 GCA_009885415.1 Rhodothermota bacterium | reverse complement strand
GAGCGCTTCCTCATCACCGACATCAACGCGCCGTGGCGCGGGCACTCCTCGGACACCGAGGTCCCGATGATGTTCGACCACGTGAGCACCAACCCGATGCATTTCAACCATCCGGCGGCCGGCGCGAATGTGCTCTACCTCGACGGGCACGTGCGCTTCTCAAAATATCTGCGCAACGATCCTTATCCCGTCACGCGCGCGTGGGCGATGCTGGTGACGGCGCTCGGCTCCGAAAGCGCGATGACGGTGCGGCCCACACTCTAGCGGCCCGGGGCCGCGGCCAGCTCGACGTTCGCGATAATATCCGCCATCGCCGTCTGCCCCAGATAAGCGGCGTGCTGGCTTGCCGTACGCCCCTCGTGATCGCGCACCCACGGATCCGCCCCCGCGCTCAACAAACGATTCACCAACGCTTGATCCTGCCACTCGATCGCAACGTGCAGCGGAGAGTTCGGACCGGTCGGCGTCTGGAGCACCCGCGCGCCATGATCGATCAACATATTGACAAGCGCGCGATCGCGCGCCACAAAGGCCTCGTCCAGCACGCTGTTTCCGCGCAGCGTCTTCACGTTTGCATCGGCATGAAGCCCCAGCAGAAATTCCGCGAGCTGGAAATTCCGCCCACGCACCGCAAACGCCAGATACGCATCGCCCTCAGGAATCGATCCGTTTGGATCGAATCCATATTGCGACATGAAATGGACGATCTCGAAATGGTTCTCCCGCAACGCAAGATCGATCGGGGCCCAGCCTGTGCTCGTCCGCAACGTCGGCGTCGCGCCATAGGAAATCAACAGCTTCACCGCGTCGAGATGGCCCGCGCGCGCCGCATAATGCAGCGGCATCACGCCCGCGAGATCGCGCATGTTGGGATTGGCATGCTGAATGCTCAACAAGCGTTCGAGTTCGATCACGTCGCCGGACACCGCCGCGCGATGCACCGGCGTCAGCCCGTCGTAACCCAAGGTCGCCGTCTCGTCTTTGGGATCCTCGCCTTGACAGGCGGAAAGGGTGATCACGGCGAAAGCGAGTAGTACGCACGCGGCGATAGGCCGTCGAGGATCCATGGCGAAACGATACCTCAGCGAACCGTAGGTATCAATATCCCGTGGAACCGTTCCGGCCCGCCGCGCCAACTGCGGCCCCGCGTTTGAATGGGCCGGGGCGGTGTGCGAATCTGTGGCCCGACGTTCCGGGGGACCGCTCGAAGCACGCCATGGCACTCGTTGAAGCCGACAATGTGCGCAAAGTCTTCCGGGGGCCCAAGGGCCGCTCGATCGAGGCCGTGCGCGGTGCCACTCTGTCCGTCGATCGCGGAGAAATCCTCGGCCTCCTCGGCCCCAACGGTGCTGGCAAGACCACGCTGCTGCGCATGTTGGGCACCATCATCTCGCCCAGTTCCGGCGAGGTCCGCATCGACGGCCGGGCCGCCGCCGCCGCGCCCGAAGCCGCCCGGCGAAACATCGGCTTCCTCTCCGGCAACACAAAATTGTACGGCCGGCTCACCGGCCGCGAGTTGCTCAAATATTTCGGCCGCCTCTACGGCATGGAGGCCGCGGCCATCGCGGCGCGGACCGAAGAACTCGCCGATCTGCTCGACATGCGTCCCTTTCTCGATCGACGCTGCGAGACCTTGTCGACAGGCCAGACGCAGAAGGTCTCCATCTCGCGCGTGATTCTCCACGATCCGGCGGTCCTCATCCTCGACGAGCCGACCCTCGGCCTCGACATCATGACCAGCCGCGCCATCATCGACTTCATCCGCGGCGCGCGCGAGCGCAGGCACGCAATCGTTTTCTCGACACACTACATGGCCGAAGCCGAGACGCTCTGCGACCGCATCGCGCTCATCCACCAGGGCGCCCT
>VFKU01000879.1 GCA_009885415.1 Rhodothermota bacterium | reverse complement strand
CATTGGGCTCCGCGGGAATTTAACGCAGAAATGGAAAGGCTTACACCGGATGAGCGCCGTGTGTGGGATGCAGCCTACAAAAAGGAAGAAACGGAATTCTATGAAGTGAGGGACGACGGGAAGAAATTTGACCGGTGGAAATTCCGGCGGTACATGGAGGATTATTTACGCAGCATTGCATCGGTGGATGAAAGTGTGGGAGAAGTTATGGATTTCTTAAAAGAGAACGGCCTCGACGCGAAACGTAACGTCCTTGAGCGCGTGGACGTCCTGCCCGGAAAACCACCCGGCCTCGTAGGTCTTCGTCAGCTTATCGGCTTCGATTACAGCAGTCACACGGAAATCCCTTCGTTGAACCGGAGACGGGCAATGTCAGGCGTGTCGGTCAACTCGTTAATCGATTGCTCTCGTCGATCCCGGGGCCCGGTAGGGCACGGCGCGAGATACTAACAAACCCCGCGAATCGAGTCAACGGCCAGACCGCAACTGACGCCGCACCAAGCGCTTATAGGTGAGCGTTCCATGAGTGTTTCGCAAGCGCGCCGCTTGTGGGCGGGCGCGGCCTGTGGTAGATTGCCGCCTCGCCGCCGTGGGGAGGACATCATGCTCGATCCCGTGCTCAAGAACCCGTGGGTGAGGGCCGCCGGCGCGCTTCTCGCGCTGGCCGCCGCCGTCATGCTCGCCTGGCTCCTGCGCCCCGTGCTCGTTCCCCTCTTTTTCGCCTTCCTCGTGGCCTATGTTCTCGACCCCGTCGTGGATTTCTTCGAGCGCCGCCGCGTCCGCCGCACGATCACGATCGCGGCGCTGGCGATCTTCGGCATCGCCCTGTGTTTCACCATCCCCCTCTATTTCTTACCCAGCGTTATTCACGAATCCGAAGCGCTCGTGAAAGTCGCGCAGGAGCGGATGACGAAGGCCGACCCAACGCAGGGCGCCGGCCGTCTCGATGCCTGGCTGCACAAGCTCCCGCTCGACCGCCTGGTCGATGCGCTCGGCTGGGCCCCGCCCGATCAGCCCGACTACGACCCGCTCGCCGTCATCGTCGAACGTATCGGCTCGCAGGTCCGCGAGGGTGCCACGGAATTTCTAAAAAACTTCGGCGCGGGCCTCCTCGACGCCCTCAAGCAGACCGGCAGCGGCATCGCCGGCCTCTTCGCCTCGGTCGGCCGATTTCTCCTCGCGGTCGTGCTCACCCTTGGAAACTTTGCGCTCTTCGCCTTCGTCGCGGGCTATCTCCTGCGCGACTACGACGGCATCATCGCCTCGGCGGGAGATCTCGTGCCCCCCGCGCGGCGCGCGCGGGTCTTCAGCGTAATGGGCAAAATCGACGCCCAACTCCGCGGCTTCATGCGCGGGCAGGCGCTGGTGTGTGCCTTTCTCGGGGCCTTCTACAGCATCGGCCTCACGATCGCCGGCGTACCCTTCGCCCTCTTCCTCGGCGTCTTCGGCGGCGCGGCGAGTTCCGTGCCCTACGTCGGCCTGCTCCTCACCGCAGTCCCCGCGGCCGTGCTCTGCATCGTGCAGCACGCGGGCATCGATTGGCATTTCGCCGTGGTCGTTGCCACCTTCGCCCTCGGGCAGTTCCTCGAAGCCACCGTGGTCACGCCCAAGCTCGTCGGTGATCGCGTGGGCCTCGGCCCGGTATGGGTCATCCTCGCCGTGCTCGTCT
>VFKU01000357.1 GCA_009885415.1 Rhodothermota bacterium | reverse complement strand
CTTGCCCATCTTCTTGGCGAGCAAGACTTGGCCGAGCGCGTTGTTAATCTTGTGCGCGCCGGTGTGGGCGAGGTCTTCGCGCTTGAAGTAGACGCGCGCGCCGCCGCAGTGATTGGTGAAGCGCTCGGCGAAGAAAAGCGGCGTCGGCCGGCCGACGAACTGTTTCAGGTAATGCAGGTAGGTTTGCTGAAAGATCGGATCGGTTTTCGTCGCGGTGTAGGCGGCGTCGAGCTCGGCCAGCGCGGGCATGAGAATCTCGGGGACGAACATGCCCCCGAAGCGTCCGTAGCGCCCGCGCTCGTCAGGGAAGTGATAGTTTTGCTTCGCGAACGAAGCGGCGGAGTTTGTCATGGTCCTTCTTTCCCGGTTCCTTTTCGACCCCACCCGAAACGTCCACACCATAGGGGCGGACGATGCGCACTGCTTCGGTGACGTTTTCGGGAGTCAATCCGCCGGCGAGCAGAACGGGCCTGCGCGCCTCTTCGACGGTCTTGCGCGCGAGCGCCCAGTCGGCGGTCTTGCCCGTGCCGCCACGCGCGACCGCGTCGAAGGCGTCCAGCAATACCGAGCCGACATTGTAGCGGTTTACGGCGTCCGGCGAGAAGTCCGGGCCGATACGCAGCGCCTTGATCGCGCGATGGCCGAAGTCTGCGGCGAATTCCGGCGATTCCTCGCCGTGCAACTGGACGCGATCCATATAGAGGAGAAATTCGTGGAGTTGAGCGGCGGTCGCGTTGACGGTCACGGCGACTGTCACTACGAATGGAGGCAATTCCTCGGCGATCCGGCGCGCTTCTTCCGGGGCGATGTATCTTTTCTTGGCGCGCGCCTCGTCGGCGAAATTGAACCCGAGGGCGTCCGCGCCGGCGTCGATGGCGGCGAGTGCGTCGTCGCGGTTGGTGATGCCGCAGATTTTAATTTTCATCGCGCCCCAGCAGCTCGCGTAGTTTTGCGCGCACGTCGGCGCTGGTCAGCAAGGCCTCGCCGACGAGCATCGCGTCGACCCCGCTGTTCTCCAGCGTGCGCACGTGTTGCCGCGTGAAGATGCCGCTCTCGGCGACGAGCACCTTGCCGCCTGGGATGAGTTTACGCAATTCGAGCGTGGTGTTCAGATCGACAGTGAAGGTCTGCAAGTCGCGGTTGTTCACGCCGATGATGTGCGCGCCGCTGTCGAGCGCGCGGCGGACCTCGTCGGCGTTGTGGCATTCGACCAGTACGCCCATGCCGAGCGACTCGGCGAGTTCGCGGTACTCGCGCAATTGAGCATCGCTCAGGATTCGCACAATTAGAAGGACAGCGTCCGCCGTAGCGACACGCGCCTCGTAAATTTGATACTCGTCGATGATAAATTCCTTGCGAAGACACGGGAGCTTGACCGAGCGACGCACAGCGACGAGGTCGCTCAGCGAGCCGTGGAAGAATTTTTCATCGGTGAGCACGGAAATCGCCGCTGCGCCGCACTCTTCGTAAATGCTGGCCAGGTCGGTGACTTCCATGCCCTTGAGCAGCGCCCCGCGCGAGGGCGAGGCGCGCTTGACCTCGGCGATGAGGCGGATGGTGTCGCCGCGGAGAGCGCGGCGAAAGTCGCGCGGTTTCGACGCTTCCTTGGCCCACTCTTGCACGTCGGCCAGCGGCTTGCGCGCCTTCGCGGCGGCCACTTCGCCGCGCTTATGCTCACAAATCTCGTCGAGAATCATAAAGTGTCAGGCCGCTTTCGGGTTGGTGAAGTGGATCAATGCTTCGAGCTTCTGTCGCGCTGCGCCGCTGTCGATCGAGGCTCGCGCGCGCTCCATCGCGGACTTCCAGTCGCTGGCGTCATCGCCCGCGCGGATGGCCGCTGCGGCATTGACCAGGACGATATCTCGCCGGGGACCCTTCTCGCCGGCGAGTACTGCTCTAAGTATAGCGGCGTTTGTTGCAGCGTCTCCGCCCAAGAGCGCGGCCGTCCCGGTGGACTCCACGCCAAAGGTCGCCGGGGTCCTGTCCAGCCCGGGCCAGAATGACAACCTTTGGCGCGCTGGGCG
>VFKU01000838.1 GCA_009885415.1 Rhodothermota bacterium | reverse complement strand
TTCGAGAGGTCATCAAATTCCATTGGTGCTCACTCTTCTCCAGATCTCATTGAATTGTGTTCTTTGTGTCCTTCGTGCGCTTCGTGGTGAATCTATCTTATTCCGGGAAATTCATCCGGCGCAGCAGGGCCTGGAAGCGTGGGTCGCTCTCGAGCGTGTCGAACTCGGGGAACAACTTTACTCGCCAGGCGAAGGGATCGTGCGTCTCGACCGCTTTCGTCAGCCACTCTATCGCGCGATCCCGATCTTCCAGGGCGGCGTATGCTACAGCCACGCGAGCGGACGAGATCGTAGGTGCATCCGCGCTGGACACGGTGTCCTCGATCAAGCGCCGGGCGTCGTCCCGCCGCCCGAGATGTGCAAGAGCAACTGCTTTTTGCATCGCCGCGGAGGCCTTGTTGCCCTCGGCCGCGCCCATACGCTCGGCCGCAGCGAGTGCGTCGTCGTACCGTCCGGCTCTGGAGTATACGTTGCCCAGACCCATGAGAACGCGCGCGTTGCCGGGGTATTGGCCCGCGACGCGCTCGGCCAAATTGAACGATTCTTGAGTCTGATCGACTCGTGCGAGCATTTGCGCGTACGTGATCGCGATAATGGGCGAAGCGGGATCGAGCAGGTATGCCTGTCGCGATTCCTCTACGGCCTGGGAGGGTCGGTCCGCCGCGCTCAAATATAACGAATAGAACTGGTGCGCCGTCGTGTAGTTCGGACTCAATTCGATGCTCTTGAGCAAGGCCTCCTCGGCCCCCTTCCAGTCCCAGCTCTGCCCCATGCCAATCAATGCAAGGGCTACATAGGCTTCACCCGCCGCGGGATCCAAAGCGATGGCTTTTTCCGCCTCTTCCTGGGCGAGGGGATACATCTCAGCGCTAGGCGCCAGGTTGTAATCAGCCATTGCAAAGTAGGTGTCCGCGAGGCCGACATGGCCCAGGGCAAAATCGGAATCGATTTCGAGCGACCGGATGAACAGTTCGCGCGCCTGCCGAAAACCTTCCGGACTTCTCAGGCTCCAGAAATGCCGCGCCTGCACGTAAAGTTCGTAGGCGGCGATATTGATTTTCTTCGCCGAGGTCACCCGCGCGCTCTCGTCAGGCGTCACTACCGCCTTGATCTCCGTCGTGATCGCCAGCGCGACCTGGGCCTGCATTTTCAGGACGTTTTCGATCGTCTCGGTGTAGCTATCCGCCCAGAGGTGATCGTCGGTGGCGGCGCGGATGAGCTGCGCGGTGATGCGCACTTCGTTGCCCGCCTTCATCGCGGAGCCCTCGACCACCCCGTCCACGCCAAGCTCTGCCGCAATGTCCGACAACTTCTTATCGGAGTCCTTAAAGTGCATCGCCGAGGTGCGCGAGATCACCTTGATGCTCTTGATCTTCGCTAACTCCGAGATCAAGGCCTCCGTCATTCCGTCGACGAAAAACTCCTGCTGCGGGTCGCCGGAGATGTTCTTAAACGGCAGCACGGCGATCTTGGTGATAGGCGCATTCGCGTCCGCCGCGGCCCTTTTCTTCGCGAGCCAGGCCTGCTCCTCCGCGTAGCCGGGATGGTCAGGTGGTAGCGGCGGATACTTCATCCGATCCATGATCTCGTGAAAACGTGCGTCGTTACGGAAACGGATCATGTTCGGGTTGTTCAAATGATCTACTCTGTAGGGAAGGACCCTGAACCAGAACACGCCAAAGTCACGCGCTTCGAAGCTCCGCTCCATCCACTCGAACGACGTATCAAACTCTCCCAGTGACGCGTACGCGATCGATAACCGGGCTGCGGCACCCTCGCCCGACTTCCCGACCGCTTCGTTCAGAATTTCCCTGGCGCGATCATTTTCCCCAGTAGATATTAAGAATTCGGCGAGCGGTACTAATGAGCCGGCGCTGCGACCGGTACGCTCAACCCATTGATCGGCGGCCGCCAGGGCTTTGTCCTTCTCCCCTAAAGCCGAATATGTGCCAATCAATATAATATGTGCGGCGAGAAAATCAGGACGCGCATCCACGATCTGCTCCAGCTCATGCTTCGCCCGCTCGGGCCGGCCGGCGTAAAGGAACGCCATCTGAGCGTTTCGAACATTCCAAGGGTCGTCCGGATCGAGGCCAAAGGCCCGCTCCGCATGTTCTATGGCCTCGCTTCGTCTTCCCATGGTTACCAGAAAAAGGGCGTAGGAAGTGTGTGCAGCCGCATAGTTCGGGTCCAAGTCCAAGGCATGGTGAAATCGTTCTTCCGCCTGTGCCCATTCGCGGTCATACGACCACGACGTACGGGCGAGTCCCACGTGGGCCATGACCAGATCGGGATCCAGTTCGAGCGCGCGCAAATCGGCTGCCCGCGCTTTTGGAAAGATATCGCCAGGTTCTGCGAACCCGAAGCCAGTCAGGTATCGATACGAATTCGCCAGGCGCGCCCACGCTTCGGCAAAGGTTGGATCGAGTCTCGTCGCTTCCTCAAGATAGCGAATTGACGTTTGAAGGCTCTCGTTGGTCAATAGGTCCAGAAAATGAAGTCCCAGAAGATACGCATCATGTGCTTCGGGTCTAACGCTGCGGCTTCGTGCGAACCGCTGGCGTTCGTCGCCGGTCAATTCCGCATTGAGCGCATCCGCAATCGCCAGGGCGACCTTGGCCTGAAGATCGAGGACGCTCGTGAGAGTGTCCGTGTAAGTCTCCGACCAAAGGTGAGAGTCCGTCGCCGCGCGAATGAGTTGTGCCGTGATGCGGATGTCGCCACCGTCCTTGAGCACGGATCCTTCGATGATTCCGTCGACGCCCAATTCCCGAGCAATTTCCGAGACGGGTTTGTCTGTGTTCTTGTATCGCATCACCGACGTACGTGAGACGACCCTCAGAGACTTTATTTTCGCCAGTTCGGAGGTGATCGCCTCGGTCATTCCGTCCGCGAAATACTCCTGATCGGGGTCGTTCGAGAGGTTCTCCAGCGGCAGAACGGCCAAGGACTTAATGGGCTTGGTATTGGGATCGGCGATCGGAACAGGGGCGGGCGTTGCGCTCTTAAATTGTCCCGCGAGATACGCCGCACCCAGTAGCGCGAGTACGAGGATCGCGCCTAGGGCCAGCGGCATGAATCGCCGTGCGCTTTTCAGTGCGGCGCCGGCCGGGGAAGTGTGCGACGCGGCTGGCTTCGCGCGGCGCACCAGTTTCGCCTTGTCGCCCGACGTGGGGGCGGTGAGCGGCGCGATGTCTTTCATGCCGGCTTCGCCGATTTCGAGTTCTTTGTCGAAGCCCTTGAGCGCGTAGGTGCCGTGCGCCTGCCAGAGAATCGGCTGGCCGAGCGACTCGACGCCGATGCGTTGGCGCGCGCTGTCGTAGACCGCGGCGGACATGAGCACCTGGCCGGGCCGCGCCAAGCCGCTGATGCGCGCGGCGAGGTCGACAGCGAGTCCTGCGACGCGCGGCGCGCCGTCTTCGTTGGTGGAGACCGTGACTTCGCCCATGTGGATGCCGATGCGGACGCCCGGCAAGTCTGCTTCCTCCGCGTGCGCCTGCTGTACGCGCAGCGCGAAAAGCACCGCGGACGACGAAGTCTCGAAGGTGAGGAAACAACCATCCCCGGCCCAGTCAATGATGCGTCCGCCGCAGTCCGTGGCAAGCCGCTTGATGTGGGCCGTGTGGCGGGAAATCAGCGAGGCAATCGCCGCGTCGCCGCGCTGGGTCTTGAGCGCGGTCGAGTCCGCCAGGTCGGTGAAGACCAGCGCGAGGACTTTGGAGCCGTGTTCGTGCGTGTCCGCCATGTCGCTACTTCTTGTCCTCCGCCGCGGCCTTCTTCTGCGCGAGCCACGCTTGCTCCTCCGCGTAGCCAGGGTGGTCGGGCGGAAGCGGCGGAAGTTTCGCGCGGTCCATGAGTTGCCAGAAGCGCGGGTCGGTCCGGAATTTTATGAAGCTGGGGCTCCTCAGGGCTGATTTGTGGTAGGCGACGGTCCTGAAATACCTCAATCCCATATCGCGGGCGGAGATGCTCTTGTCCATCCATTCGAAGGCGGTGTCCAGTTCATCCAGGGTGGCGTAGACTAGGGTGGCCAGTCCCGCGTCGATGTAGTCTCCCTTTCCGAGCGCCTCGGCGAGAATAGTGTGGGCACGGTCTGACTGTCCGGCTGCAGCAAGTCCCTGAGCGAGCCACAAGAGATGGGCCACGGTCCGGCCAGAAACTTCCACCGCTCGCTCCAATATCGCGATGCTTTTTTCCGGCAGGCCCAGATCCAAATACGCAGAACTCAACACCGCGAACACGGGCAAGAAATCCGGATGAGTTTCCAGGACTTGCTCCAGGAGGATTCGCACACGATCAGATTGGCCCGCGGCCATCAAGACCTGAGTGCTGCCGTAGTGGGACCAGGAGCCGTCGGGGTCAACTTTGAGCGCGGCCTCCACATGCTCGACAGCTTCAGAATACCTCCCCATCGTGGAGAGGTAGAGCCCGTAAATCCGGTGTCCCCGCTCGAAGCTTGGATTGAGCTCCAGCGCTCGCTTGAGTCGTTGCTCCGCCTCGGTCCATTCCCAGTCATACCAATAGGCGATCATGGCCAGGCCGAGGTGGGCTTCCGCGGAATCGGTGTCGAGTTCGAGGGCCTTCACATAGGTATTGCGTACCTTAGGGAAAGTCTCCGCCGGCAACGCGAAGCCGGAGGTCGTAAGGATGATATATGAACTCCCCTGCATCGCCCACGCTTCGGCGAATTGGGGGTCGAGCCGCGTGGCCTCATCGAAATAACGGATCGCAGTCTGTATCCCTTCCGGCGTCACTTGCTCGCGGAAATGCATTCCCAGCAGGTAGGCGTCGTAGGCCTTCGGGTCCACGGTGTGCGATTTGGTAATCCGCGATTTTTCCTCGCCGCTCAGTTCCGCCTTCATGGCGTCCGCGATCGCCAGCGCGACCTCGGACTGGAGCTTGAGCACGTTCGTCATCGAGTTTGTGTAGCTCTCGGACCAGCGGTGCGTGTCCGAGGGGCCGTGGATGAGCTGCGCGGTGATGCGGACTTCGTCGCCGTACTTCTGCACTGATCCCTCGATCAGCCCCTCGACGCCGAGTTCCGCCGCAATCTCCCGCATCGAGAGCTTCGTGCCTTTGTACTTCATCACCGAAGTGCGCGAGATCACCTTGACCGATCTAATCTTCGACAATTCGGAGGTCAGCGCCTCGGTCATCCCGTCCGCGAAATACTCCTGCTCGGTATCCTTCGAGAGATTTTCCAGCGGCAGAACGGCCAACGACTTAATGGGCTTGGTATTGGGATCGGCGATCGGAGCAGGGGCGGGCGTTGCGCTCTTAAATTGTCCCGCGAGATACGCCGCACCCAGTAGCGCGAGTACGAGAACCGCTCCGAGGGCAAGCGGCACGAAACGCCGTGCGCTTTTCCACGCGGCGGCGGCCGGCTTCGTGTGTGACGCGGGCTGCTTTGCCCGGCGGATCAGCTTGGCCTTGTCGCCGGAAGTCGGTGCTTCGATCGGTGCGAGGCTCTCCAAGGCCGCCTCGCCGATGTCCATCGGTTCGTCGAAACCTTTGAGCGCGTAGGTGCCGTGCGTTTGCCAGAGGACGGGTTGGCCGAAGGCCTCTACGCCGAGGCGTTGCCGTGCGGAGGTGTAGACCGCGGACGACATGAGCACTTGGCCCGGCTTGGCGAGGCCGCTGATGCGCGCGGCGAGATCGACCGCGAGTCCGCCGACGCGCGGCGGGCCACCGGCGGGATTCGGCGTCTCGGTCACTTCGCCGAGATGAATCCCGATGCGCACGCCGGGCAGGTCGGGTTCTTCAGCGTGGACCTGTTGTAAGCGTAGCGCGAAGAGGACGCCGGCGCTGGAAATCTCGAAGGTGAGGAAGCAGCCGTCGCCGGCCCAGTCGATGATGCGCCCGGAACATTCCGCCGCGAGGCGAAGCACGTGTTCGCGGTGGCGCGAGAGCAGGGCGTCCGCGGCGGAGTCGCCGTGGCGCGTCTTGAGCGCGGTCGAGTCCGCCAGGTCGGAGAAGACCAGCGTGAGCATGCGGGAAGTTGCATTTTTATCAGGCATGAACAGAACTCAACACAGAGTCACGGAGAACACAGAGAAGACCATTCTATCTATCTTGGATCGCCGTTGACTATTCGCTCGATACCATGGACTAAGACCGGGACGTTGAAGTTTATCAGGAGTCCCAGCCAGCGATCCGATAGTCGCAAGTAAGTCAACAATTGCGCTTTATGGAGCGGCGTTGGGTGTTCGACGGCGTTAGGTTCGCGGGGGATTTCGGAGTCGGTCGGGCCGGGCGTCCGGTGATCTTGCGTAATTGAGGTCGCGCGCCAGCGTGATTGCCTCCGCGGGGCTTGGCCAGGGAGCGCCCCGGAGGGCTTTTACGTTGTCGCCGCGCGGGGCCCAGACTTGTGGGTCGGTG
>VFKU01000060.1 GCA_009885415.1 Rhodothermota bacterium | reverse complement strand
TGACGAGCGGATTGCTGACCGGGAGGGCAAACGTATAGCTCGTGAGCCCCGTAATGTCCCCCGAGTTGAACGGGAACTTACCCGGAATGGGATTCCCCGTCTTGGTCTGCGGGAGATCGGTTATTTGATTTCCAATCCACAGATGCGCCTCGGTGAGTTCCCAACCGCCGGTGGTCGTGTACGTCACCTTGAGCACGCCTTCTTCCACTTTCACGCACACAGCCCCCGTGTTGATGGTCTGCCCTGCGAGTAGCGCGAAGCATTGAGTTCCCGAACCGCTCTCCGACACCACACACTGGGCGGACGCGTTGGCGGCTAACCCCGCGACGCCCGCGATGGCCATAACAAGCGCGGCCATGACTCTCGTTGTTGCTGACTTCGTTCTCACAATCTCTCTCCTGGTTGGTTTCTTAATCCACTGTTTTCAAGCAGTCACTTTGTCTGCGCGAGGACAAGAGCAGCTACGGTGCCAAACTCCGTAAGTTCGCATAAATAACTGGTAATATTTGACTTATGCAGTTTAGGTAAGAAAAGGCCGGGTTAAGATAAGATTATTATATGTACCGAAATGTTCCGATGTGTATCTTTATGTATTAAGGTGTTCGCACGATGGGCGGGAAATTCAGTTCTGGATATTGGCCCGTGCGCTGGGCGACTAGCGGTTCTTGTCTTCGTTCATTAGTTCTTCAAGCTGTCGGTACAGGGTAGTCCGTCCGATACCCAAGAGTCGGGCTGCAGCCGCGCGATTGCCCTTCGTCTCGCGAAGAGCGCGCATAATCTCTTCTTTTTTCATTTTTCCGGGATCCGCAATCCAGTCAATCGAGCCTTCGTCCCTCGGGCTGTTGACTCGCAATTCGGAAAGAATAGATTCTGCCAGCAAAACATCGCCGGGATTTCGCAAAACGGCAAACTCCAGGATGTTTTTTAATTCGCGCACGTTCCCTGGCCAGTCATACTTCATCAAGAGCTGCATCGCATCAGCATCAATGCTCGAAATCGTCTTGCCTGTTGTCTCGCCTATTCGGTCTAAAAACAATCTCGACAATAGCGGAAGGTCTTCGAGTCGGTCCCGGAGCGCAGGCACCTGAATTCGACCAACCTTCAGGCGATAGTAAAGATCCTGCCTGAATCGCCCAGCGGCGACGTCTTTCTCTAAATCCCGGTTCGTTGACGTGATGATTCGGACATCAATCTTTCGGGCGCGTGTTTCTCCGATGCGGATCACTTCCCGTTCCTGCAAGGCTCTCAGCAGGGAAACCTGCACCGCGGCCGGTATATCGCCAATTTCGTCGAGTAAAATCGTTCCACCATTCGCCGCTTCGAAAAACCCCATCTGATCTTGAAGAGCACCGGTGAACGCTCCCCGCTTGTGACCAAACAACTGACCGGCCAGAAGGGAGTCCGACAGACTCGCGCAGTTAACAGCGATGAATGGCCCTTTGCTGCGACGGCTCAATGCGTGCAGAGCCCTGGCTACGAGCTCCTTGCCTGTGCCCGTTTCGCCTTGGATAAGCACTGTCGTATCCGACTGAGCTAGGGCCCTTATCTCGCCAAACAGCAATCGCATGGGCGGGCTACTCCCCGCCATGTCGGCGATTCCAGATTGGCCTTCCAATTGCCTCCGAAGATTGGATATTTCTGTCAAGTCGTACAGGAATAGAATCTTGCGTCGTGGATTCCGTGGGTCATTTTGTACCTCGACTTCCACATACAATTGTCTACCGTCTATTGCCGTTAAATTTAATGGCTTTCTATTCCCGCGAGGCGTATCCCCCGATATGCGCGACGTCAATCCTCCATTGAACGACTCGTTCGTGCGGAGAAACTCATTCAAAGGGAGTCCCATTGCGTCGCTGCCAACGCCTAAAAGATCTCGGCAATGTTGATTGAAGAATGAGACACGACCCTGCTCATCACTCATTACCACTCCGACGTTCATCCGATTCAGAATCGCCTGCAGATCGCTGTTGCTCTTCTCGAGCTGAAGCAGCATGTCCCCAAGCATCGCCTCAGCACGCTTGCGGTCGGAGATATCATTTGCCAGGCTCAACTCGCCGACAACCTCCCCGGAAATGTCGCGCAGTAAAGCGGTTGCGAGCCAAGCGTCAAAAATCTCCCCAGAAGCGCGTCGGAACTGAACTTCGCCGCGGAAATGCTGTTTCGTCGTCGTAGTTCTGCGGACGGTCTTGCTTTGAGAGGCGTCCGCATACAGAATCTCCATGGGCTCGCCTAAAATCTCGGCACGCATGTATCCAAAGGTCTTCTCCGCTGCTTCATTAAACGTGATGACTCGACCCGCGCTATCCACGGAGACAATCATCTCGGGTGAATTCTCGACAATATTCTCCGCATACTCGTAGGCCGCACGAATGGAGTCTGCCGCTCTATGCCGTTCAGTCACGTCAATGTAGGTGCCAGCCAACCGCAGTGCCTTGCCTTCGGCGCTGCGTTCAGTCACTCGCCCGCGACCGAGAATCCATTTCCATTCCCCCGTTTTCGTTCGCGCGCGATGCTCGATCTCGTAGAAGGGGGTGAGTCCCTTCAGGTGCTCGATTGCCGTTTTTTGCACCCGATCCAGATCTTCCGGATGAATCGCTTTCAACCAAGTCTTGACTAGAGGACCCATGTCATCCACGGAATATCCAAGTACTCGGTCTCGTCCGCCACTGATGAATAGTTCCGAACTCGCAAGATTCAATTCAAAAAGGTTCTGGTTTGCGCCCTCTAACGCCATTTCCAGCTTTTCAGAGGTACTCTTCCATCGCTCGGTGGCCTCATCGCGAAAGCGCCTGTTCCGATATCCCTCAATCAGGTAGGTGCACGACGTGGCGTACGACTCCAAAAACTCGACCAGTTTATCGTCGTAACCGCCGGGCCGGTTCGCGATGCCAATCATTCCGACCATCTGGTTACCCTTGAACAACGGCAACCCCAGGAAGGCGTTTAAGGCCGGATGGCCCGGTGGCAAGCCGCCTCTGCGGGGATCCGTCCCGGGCGAGTTCGAGATGACGACAACACGATCCGTCATTACTCGACCAAATAACGTCTTGAGATTTCGAAATTGCAAGCCGCTTTGCTTGACCGATTCAAACAACAATCGCGTTTCCGGAGTCCAGGATATGTCCGTTATCGCGTGCACTTGTAAGTACGGGGTACTTTTTTCGTAGAGGACCTCCCCAATAAAACCGTATTCACTGTGTGTCGCTGCCAGCACTAAGTCCAATATCTCATTGAAAAGCGTGAACCGGTCTATATCGGCAATGAAATCCAGTTGAATCTTGCTTAATTTGGCCAGTATCGCGGCGTTTTCCCGAACATCCCGTTCCGCGGCCGCTCTCTTCTGTTCCTCTCGATCTAACTTGTCGCGCGTGAGCTGAAATTCAATAAGTCCGACGATCTGCCTCGACAAAATGCGCAGAGATTCCTCTTGGGCCGCCGTGAGTTCTCGCGGCCGGTAGTCCAAGACGCATAAGGTGCCGACCGCATGTCCATTCGATAAGACGAGAGGAGCCCCTGCATAAAAGCGAACGTGTGGGTCATTGACCACCATAGGGTTGTCACGGAAGCGCTCGTCCCGCTCGGCGTCAGGCACGATCAATAGATTTTCCGGCGTTAGGATCGTGTGAGCGCAAAATGCTTCGTCACGGCTCGTCTCGCTAATATCCAGACCCAATCTAGCTTTAAACCACTGACGACTCACGTCGACAAAACTGATTAGGCCAATCGGTGTGCCAGCAATAAGCGATGCTAGACGGGCTATGTCGTCGTATGCTTTCTCGGGCGGCGTGTTCAGAATCTTAACCGCATAAAGCGCTTCGATACGCTCTGCTTCATCCTGTGGCAATTCGGCCCGCATGCTCTGTTGTCCCTATCACAAGATTCCACGGATTGTCTCAGTTTCAAGCATCTAGTTTACTTGCTTTAGGTCTGGAGTGCTAAGACGCGAACTCGAAGGTACGAAAGCGCAGTTTCTCGTTAATACAGGATTAAACTAAGATCAAATCGGATTAAATTGAGAAAAGCACCGTTCCCCACCGGCACGTCGTATATCGGCTGCGGTAATAGCTTTTCTTGGATACGACCCCGTGCCTCACAATCAGTAAGAAGGGGGGCCGGCAGTTATCCAAACGGAGCCCATCCCTTAAACATTCTTGAGCCGC
>VFKU01000499.1 GCA_009885415.1 Rhodothermota bacterium | reverse complement strand
GCCGCGCCGGCGGCGTCCGCATGGCCGCCGTGGCCGTATTCGACCGCCTTGAGCTGCAGTGCGTCGATGACGGCGTCGCGCGCCTCGCCCTCGAGCGCCGCCGCGTGCTGCGCCACGGCCTGGATCGCGGCCGGACGGTCCGAGTCGAGGAGCGCGAGCATGGCAATATGCCGCGTATATTGATCGCCGCCTGCGGCCGCGTACTTCGCGACTCCCTGTATCGCTGCAGCGAGGTCTGAATTGCGGGGCGCGGCTGCGAGAACTTGTCCTATAGACCGATCAGCGCCCGCGGCCGCATCGATGAGCAGAGGGACGAACTTCTCGTCCCCGCGCCGGCCGTAGACTGCATAGATGGACGGGCCAAAAAGTTTCAATGACTCGTCGTGATGGTCAAAGAGCGAGAGGGAAGCGGCTTCACCCTGTAATGCGGCGAAGGCCTCAAGAGCAGCGTGATCAAGAGTGCCAGATTTGTGCACGCTGCCCGCGACAAAAGCCGCGGCGAGTATCCAGGGGACGACGCGCTCATCGCCGTGGCGGCCCATTCCGGAAACGGCGGCGCCTCGCAACGCCGAATCGTAGAAGTGGGCCAACGCCCAGCGATAAAGATCCATTGCGAAATCGAACTGGCCGCCGCGGGTAACGATTGCGTCGGTCAGAAGCAAGAAGGCGTCGCCCGCTTCGAGGTATGTCTCTGGTGAGGCATCTCGCACCGCGTCCTGATACGCTGCGACGAGACTTGCGTCGCCTGTCCAAGCCAGCGCGCGGGCCGCGGCGGCGCGAATCATTGGATCGCCGTCGCGCAGGCGCACGGCGAGGACCTCGCGCGCGGCGGGATATTGCAGCAGGCCGAGCGAATCGATGAGCGCGAGCGCGAAGAGGCCCTTGGACTTCGCGAGCGTGGTGCGTAACGCGGCTTTCGATTCCGTGGTTCCCGCGAGTTGCATCGCGTCGCGCGCGTTCATGCGCAGCGCTGGATCGTCCAGATAGGCTGCGATCGGGCTGACGTCTGTCCCCTCGGTGAGGATCAGATGGACGATGTTCAGCAGTCGCGCGGCTTCGTCCGCGTTGGGCTTGGCCGCGAGACGCGCGAGCATTTCGCTCGCGAAGCGTGTGCGCTCCGTTTCGCGGCCCGGCGCGGAGACCTCGTTGGCGATGTCGGTCAGGATGTTCGACGCGGTGCGCCAGATGGCCTCGTTCGGGTCGGCGAGCGCGGAGAGGATGTCGCCTAAGCGCTCGACGCCCTCGCGGCCCTCGCGCGGGAGGAGTTGGCGCGCGAGCGCGCGCTCGGTGGCGTCCGCGCTGCGCATCATGCGGAGGAGATCCGAGCGGGAGTGCTGCGCGTGAGCCGGAGCGCAGAGGATGGCAGTGAGGATGCAGAGGATGGGAAGAATGGGAATTATGGGACGTATAGGACCTATGGGGCCGCCGAACGCGATGAGACCTCCGGCGGGATGCATGGCGCGAGCGGCTGCCTGGCGAAGGGAATTCATTGTGCGCCCCTTCATAGATGCCACGGCGCGCGATAGGTGCGCGTGAGGTGGCGGTTGGCCTCGGGGTCGTTCAGGCAGGTCTCGCTTTCGCGGTCCCAGTGCAGCGTGCGATCGCATTTCAGCGCGATGCCCGCGAGCAGCACCGGCGTGGTCGAGCGGTGGCCCTGCTCGATGTCCGCCGCCGGCCGCCGCCGCGTGCGAACGCAATCGAAGAAATTCTGGTGGTGTTCTTTGTTCGCCCAGGTCTGCTCCGGCGGAAACATCCTCTTGCTGATGCCGAGGCTCTCAGGTTGCACGATGAGTTGGCCGCGATCGCAGAGGAGTTGGCCTTTCGGCCCCTGGAACTTCATGCCGTAGCTGAGCCCCGAGTACTCGTTCGTGTGGCGCTGCTCCCAGGTCACGGTGCAGCCCTCGTACTCGAAGGTCGCGTCGACCACCTCGTAGTTGTCCGCGCCGCCGCCGCCGATGTAGTTTCCGCCGACAGCGTGCACGGCGAGCGGCGCATCCTGGCCGATGCCCCAGTGCAGGATGTCCACCAAATGTACGCCCCAGTTGGTCAGTTCGCCGCCGCGCGCGTAGTCGTGCCAACCGCGGAAGTTTCCGAAGCGATCGGGGGAATACGGCGCCTCCGGCGCGGGCCCGAGCCAGAGATCCCAATCGAGGCCCTCGGGAATGGGCTCGCTCGCCATCGTCTCGCCACGGAAGTTCGTGCCAATCCACGCCGTCGCCGTCGTGATCGGGCCGAGCGTGCCGCTGTGGATAATCTTCATCGCGTCGTGGAATACCGGCATCGAGCGCTGCTGCGTGCCGACTTGGACTACGCGCCCGTAGCGCCGCGCGGCCTCGACCATCCGGCGACCTTCCTGCACGGTGGTCGATACCGGCTTCTCGACATACACGTCCTTGCCTGCCTGGCAGGCCATGATCGTCATCAGCGCGTGCCAGTGGTCGGGCGTCGCGAGCAGCACCGCGTCGATGTCGTCCCGCTCGAGAATG
>VFKU01000887.1 GCA_009885415.1 Rhodothermota bacterium | reverse complement strand
GGCGCGACTTCGACGATGCAGAGGCGGCACGAGCCGCCGGGGCGCAGATTGGGCGCGTCGCACAGCGTGGGTATGCTCTCGTCGCCGAGGTGTCGGCGCGCGGCGTGAAGGAGCGACTCGCCCGCTTCGACTTCGCAGGTGCGGCCGTCCAGATGAATTAGGCGGTTCATGATTCGTTCGCTCCCGAGAAATACGGGCGCACTTCGGCGGCGAAGTGATCGAGGATGTTTCGAATCGGCAGAGGAAGCCCGCCGCCTAGTCCGCAGAGCGACGTTTCCTTCAGCGCGTCCAGCAGAGCGCCGAAGGCCACCGGGTCCGCTGTTCGTTCGCCGCATATGGCGCGCCGGAGCATTTCGGCGCCGCGCTGCGAGCCGAGGCGGCACGGGAAGCACTTACCGCAGGACTCGGCGGCGGTGAACTCGAAGAGATGCGCCATGAATTCGATCATGGGGAAGCGAGACGGGATGCCGACGAAGCTGCCATGGCCGAGCGAGAAGCCGGTCGACTCGAAGGACTCGTGATCGAGGGTGAGCGCGTCAATCATTGAAACCGGAACAATGCCGCCGAGCGGCCCGCCGGTTTGAATCGCCTTGACGGGCTCGGCGAATCCGCCGCCGAAGGCGTGTACGGCTTCGCGCAGCGGTGTGCCCATTTCCAACTCATACACGCCAGGGCGGCGGAAGCGTCCATCGAGCGTGACGAGCAGCGGGCCGGTGCTGCTCGCGGTGCCGAGGCGGGCGAAGGCGTCGCCGCCGTGCGCGGCGATCCAGGGGACGAGCGCGAGCGTCATGACGTTGTTGACGACGGTGGGCTTGCGGAAGAGACCTTCCTCGGTGGGATAGGGCGGGCGGATGCGGACTTCGGGGCGCTGGCCTTCGATCGCGGCGAGAAGCGCGGTCTCTTCGCCGACGATGTAGGCGCCCGCGCCGCGGACGATGCGGATATCGAAGTGGAAGCCGCTGCCGCAGATGTTTTCGCCGAGCCAGCGCGTGCCGCGCAGCGCGTCCAGGGCCGACTCGACGGCGGAGATAGCTTCGGGGTATTCGCCGCGGATGTAGACGATGCCGTGGTTTGCGCCGACGGCGTACCCGGCGAGGATCATGCCGAGCAGGACGAGATGGGGACGTTCTTCGAGGAGAAATCGATCCGAGAATGCGCCGGGATCGCCCTCGTCCGCGTTGCAGACGATGTACTTCGGCGAGCCGGTGGCGGCGCGGCACGCGGCCCACTTGCGGCCAGTAGGGTAGTGCGCGCCGCCGCGGCCGGAAAGTTTGGAGCGGACTATTTCTTCGATCAGATTTTCCGGCGGCCGGCGAAGGCTGCGATCGAGGATCGCGTAGGTCGCGTCAATTCCCGCGAAGGCCGCGGTAAGGATGGGTTCGGCGAGATTCGAGCCCACGGAGGGACGCGCGGCTGGCGCGTTTGCAGGAGACGCGAGGACGCGGTCGAGATCGGCGTCGTTCGCGGCGGAGAAGCTGCGTCCTTGGTACAGGAAGGCGTGGTTCGCGTGACAGCGGCCGAGGCAGTGCATCGTGCCGATGGCGGCATCAGGGAACTGCTTGCGGAGGCGCTCGCGCAAGGCCGGTTGCGTTCCTGCCAATTCGCAGGAGGTCCCGTCGCAGACGAAGACTTTCTTGGCGCGATGTTCGGGGCGGAGGAAATCGTAGAACGAAGTCGCGCCGACGAGGCTGGCTTCGCCGACGTGGAATAGCTGTTCGGCGGCGGCCAGCGTTTCGCGGTCGGTGGGGTCGAGCGCCTGGACGGCGCCGTGCAGCGCGTCGGGATCGTGGCGCGCGGAGAGATGGCTTAGGTTTCGTGACATAGTGGCGTCTGGACTCCGGAGTCAGGAGAGCACAATCCGTGCCCGTCCGCAACTTGCGAGATATCGTGTGATACCGCGCGAATTCCGGAGCATTCGACGGCGGCAATTGGCTGAATGATACGTGGACGCGATAGCATGTCGCGATGTTGCGCACACTTGTTCAGTTGCCGCGTACGGTCTGGCTCTTGGCCTTTGTGAGTTTTTTCAACGACACGGCCAGCGAGTTGGTGTATCCGCTGGTCCCGATTTATCTCGCCAGCGTGCTGATGGCGGGGCCGCGCGCGCTGGGTATTATCGAGGGCGTTGCCGAGGCGACGGGGAGTGTGTTGAAACTTTTCGCGGGCGTGATGGCGGATCGCTCGCGCACGACGAAGCCCTGGGTCGTGGGCGGCTACGCGCTTGCGGGGATCGCGCGCCCGATGTTCGCCTTCGTCGGGTCGTGGCCGATGGTGCTCGTGTTGCGCTTT
>VFKU01000814.1 GCA_009885415.1 Rhodothermota bacterium | reverse complement strand
TGATTGCGGTCATCGCCGCCGAGATATCCCGGCCAGTCGACGGAAGCGGGCGCCTCGTCGGCGCGGACGAGGGCAGTTGTGAAAATGAAGACAAGAGACGCGGCCAGACACCTTCGCATCGATCCCTCCCGGAATTTTCGCCCGCACTATAACAAAGGTCACGTTGGACGGCGCCCGAGCAGCACTTGCCGAATCGGCTTTGTTTCGTTACTATTGCGCGCCATGGTGAGCGAAGGCATCCAGCGGGTCCAGACGATCTCCGAGCTCTTCGTCGAGCGCGTGGCTGAATCCGCGTCGGGGACAGCCTACGAGTACGAAGTGAAGGGCCAGTGGCTCCCCGTCACTTGGGCGGAGTACGGTGAGCAGGTGAAGTTCGCCGCGCTCGGCCTCAAGGCGCTTGGGGTACGGCCGGGGGAACGCATCGCGGTGTGGGGCGATACGCATCCCGAGTGGACCGTGCTCGATCTGGCGGCGATGGCGCTGGGCGGTTGTACGGCGGGCATCTATCAAACCTGCACGCCGCAGCAGGGCGCCTACATCATTAACGACAGCGCGGCGGTCGTGGTGGCGGTCGATGGGCCGGGCCGGCTCGCACGCGCGCTCGCGGTGCACGATGAGACGCCGTCGGTGCGTTTCTATGTGAACTGGGGCCCGGCCGGGGCGAACCAGGATGGCGGCGCACCTGTCTATAGTTTCGCGGAGATTCTCGCGCGCGGGCGCGACTATGCCGCGGCGCATCCTGGCGCGTATGAGGACATGGTGCGCGCGGTGACGCCGGAGATGACCGCGACATTGGTCTACACGAGCGGCACGACGGGCCCGCCGAAGGGCGCGATGCTCTCGCACAAGAACTGCATCTCGTGTTGCCGCGCGGTGCACGCGCGCATCAACTTGAGCGGCACGACCTCGAACATCTCTTTTCTTCCGCTGAGTCACGTCGCGGAACATGTCGTCGGATTTTTCAACCGGTTGTACTCCGGGGGGTCGGCGTACTTCATGCCGGAGATGGCCCGCTTTGCCGAAGTGGCCAAGCTCAAGCGGCCAAGCATCGTCGGCGGGGTGCCGCGGCTCTACGAGAAAATCTACGCGGCGATCCAGGAGAAGGCCGCGGGCGCGCCGCCTACGAAGAAGAAACTACTCGCCTGGGCGCTGAAGGCC
>VFKU01000480.1 GCA_009885415.1 Rhodothermota bacterium | reverse complement strand
GGCCCAGCTCCACACGTGGCTCCATACGGACGAATCGCGGGCTTCACCAGAGCACCCGGGCGCGTCGTCAGCAGTTGGCCGCAGCCTTCAGACACACACGCTGAATATCGGCACCACTGGAAAGCACTTTCTCATTAAAAACCAAAACCACGAAAACCTATGGTCGAAATGACACTCCAAAGACTCGAAGAAATGGGAGCGCCGCTCAGCTACAGACGGTCCC
The DNA here is from genome assembly GCA_009885415.1 of Rhodothermota bacterium. Lineage (GTDB taxonomy): Bacteria > Hydrogenedentota > Hydrogenedentia > Hydrogenedentales > VFKU01. Next base: position 1,271 of record VFKU01000480.1, on the reverse strand, counting down.
TGTTTCCAGGGGCGTTCAATGGGCGGGTCATCCCACCAGCTTCGCTCCAGACGCCGCGCACTCTGGATGCCCGCGAAGCCGAACTCCCGGTCACCCGGAAGACAGACAGGACTGTTGTGAAGCGCGTCGTGGGACTCAAGGCAGAGATCAGCCTGACGGACTACGCGCGAGCCGTCCATTCCTTCGCCGATTACGTTTCCCACGAAAACGAGGCGACGGAAAAATACCAAGAGGTGGGCCGGTAAGTCTCATCTTGTAATCAGCAACACCCACCTGAACCGCCGCCGCAGGGACGCACCCTGCGGCGGCTGTTTTCTGTACACGCAATGAACTCAGAACAAAGAGAGAACCTCATCGGTTTCGGAAAAGAGTTCGCCAAATGCGCCCTGTTCTTCGCGCTGCTCCTGGTGATCTGGATACTTGCGGCCTTGGCGTTTTCATAAAGCGAACCTCCCGCGAATGACTGGAAGCGCTTGAGCGTTTCACGCCCCTCCCAGGGATTCATGGGCGTCTTTCATTTTTTCCTCCACGCAGGCCCGGCGTGTGCCCGGCCTGCATCCTCGGTTCCAACCCAAGAACAGAAAACAGGAAAGGTTAGTTATGAGCAGATCCACAGAAACAAAACGGTGCCGTAATTGTCTCGGCGACGGCTGCATTCATTGCGGTGGCAAGGGCGGTGTATCGGCCCGGGTATTCCACCGCGACGTCGAGGGCGACCGCCTCCGGGCGCTCGTCTTCGATCGCTGCGGCGATCCCGTGCAGGCGCGGGCCAATGAAAACCGGCAGACGTTGGCCCGGATGAAACTCGCCTAAACTCCGAACTCCAAAACCAAGGAATCATCCCATGCAATACCTGCATATTTTGACGCCCACACTGGTGGACCTGCGCGAGCTGTTCACGCTCGGCCTCACCTCGAAAGCGGGAGGCGAAAAGATCGGGCACAAAGGCAGTGGCTTGAAATTCACCCTGGCGTTGCTGCACCGCCTCGGGAGCAGCCTCACCGTCCGGATCGGGAGTCGCACGCTACGCAGCGTGGTCTGCAACGAGATCGTGCGGGATTCCGCGCATGACTTCCTTTTTCTGGAGGAAGGAGCCGGACGGATCGCCACGCACATCACGGCCAACGCCGGGAGCGACACCTGGTCCGAGCCCTGGTTCGCGTTGCGCGAGCTGGTGCAAAACGCCATCGACGAAGGCGGCAGCTATTTCACCAGCGATGGCGATCCCGTGCAGCCGCCGGGCAGCACGGTCATGTCCATCGAGCTGACAG
>VFKU01000713.1 GCA_009885415.1 Rhodothermota bacterium | reverse complement strand
TCCAGCGTGGCCAGCGCGGCGCTCGCGGTCGCCTGTGTGGCGATCGAGAGCGCGTTGATGCCCAGCGTTGTCGTGCTGATGGCGGTGCCCGTGCCGGCCAGCGCGGTCGTCTGCGCGTTGAGCACGCCCGTCTGGATGGTGACCGCAGTGGCGGCGAAGGGGTCAATCCCGTTAAAGGTCGTGCGGGTCAGGATTTCATTCGCCGCGGCGATGAGCTGGGTGGCTTCGGCGTTGAGGTCGGTGCGGTTCGGCGCGTCTTGCAGTGTGCCGTTGGCTGACTGCACGGCCAATTCGCGGATGCGCTGCAGGATGCCCGTGATTTCGCTGAGCGCGCCTTCCGCCGTCTGCACCAAGCTGATGCCGTCCTGCGCGTTTCGCTGGACGACCTGGAAGCCCTTGACCTGCGAGCGCAGGCCCTCGGCGATCGCCAGGCCGGCGGCGTCGTCGGCCGCGCGGTTGATGCGCAGGCCGCTCGAGAGCCGCTCGAGCGATTTATTGAGTTCGAGGGTCGACCGGCGCAAAATTCGGCTTGTGTTGATGGCCGATACGTTGGTATTGACTACTAAGCCCATGCTACTTCCTCCGTGAGTGCGTTAAATTACTGTGGCGCTGTCCTTGCGCCACTTTCCCCGGCCCCGAATCCTGTCTCGGGGCCCACATGCAATTCGACGGCGGCTGGAGACACTCTCTCCCCAACCTCCGAATGTTCTGTGAATCCCGCTTCCGAATTTCCCCTGCGGTGCTTGCGTACCCGTCCAGCGCCTGCCGGTTTCCCGGTCTGCGCCACGCGCGCGATTGTCTCGCGCGCTCCTCGTGTCGCCCCGAGAAAAATTCTTTCCCGGAGCGGGACGGATGCCTGCCCCCGCTTCTTGAGTGTCCCCTGCGAAGTTTCCTTCGCTCCGCTTGGCGGCGATCCTCCAGTTCGCCCTGTGTATTTAAAAACAAGCGGTCATCCCGGGCGTCCGTGCCCGGCCCCTCTTCAACTGTCTTCGTGGCGGCTTCCCGCCTAACTAGAGAATGTATCGACAACTTTAGTGAAAACTTTAGCGGGGTTGTTTAGAGAATACCCGTCTCGCGTAACTCTAATTATTTCAAATAGTTACGAAAGAGTTCGACATGAAATTCGTTCAAATTAGGGCACTCATCACGAAAACCACCGTCAAGGATAATCGCGCGGATTAGACACTAGACGTGCAACTTGATACTATTTCATGATACTATATTGGCGTGAACAACAAGCAGCGTAAAACCCTTGCGGAACTGTTCGAGGAACCAGCGCGCGTCGATGTACGGTGGCCGGAGGTTCGTTCGTTGTTGGAGGCATTGGGAGGGATCGTGACCGAGGGCAACGGATCGCGAGTGCGATTGCGACTCGGGAGCGTACGCATGGTCATCCATTCGCCGCATCCCGGCCAGATTTTGGGCCGCACCGCTGTTCGCCGGCTGCGCGTATTTCTAAGAGCGGCTGGCGTCGAGCCGGAAGTTCAGTCATAGGAGAGAATATCAATGTTGGAGTACAAAGGATACCGGGCTGAGGTCGAGTTTGATGACAGCGTTCGTGCGTTTGTCGGCTATGTCATCGACACTCGGGACCAAATCACGTTTCAGGCGACTTCGGTGGATGAGCTTGAAGTCGAGTTCCGTCGCTCTGTCGATGACTATCTGGAGTGGTGCAAGAGCGATGGCGTAGATCCAGATAAACCGTACAGCGGTAATCTCGTGTTGCGCATACCGGAGGCTTTGCACCGCGAACTCGCGCATGCCGCGGCCGACGCCGGCGCCAGTTTGAATTCGTACATTTCCCACCAGCTCCAAAAGACCACGCGGAAACCTTCTTAGACCCCCTGCTCGATCTGGATGCGTTCCATCTGCGCGATGCGATCGCGGTAGATGGCGGCTTCCTCGAATTCCATGCGCTCGGAGGCGGTCTTCATTTTCTTGCGGAGGTCGAGAAGGGTGGCGCCGAGGTTGCCGTAGTCGACGGCTTCTTCGGCGGCGCGCTCGACGGCGCGGTAGCGGGCCTGTTTGCTGTTGGGCATGACGCGCTCGATTTCGTGGATGGCTTTGACGATCGAGCGCGGGGTGATGCCGTGCTGCTCGTTGTATTCCACCTGTTTGGCGCGGCGGCGGGTGGTCTCGCCGATGGCGCGCTCCATCGAGCCGGTGATCGCGTTCGCGTACATGATGACCCGGCCGTTGAGGTTGCGGGAGGCGCGTCCGATGGTTTGCACGAGGCTCGTCTCGGAGCGGAGAAAACCCTCCTTGTCGGCATCGAGAATGGCGACGAGCGAGACCTCGGGAAGATCGAGGCCTTCGCGCAGGAGGTTGATGCCGACCAGCGCGTCGAACGCGCCCAAGCGCAAATCGCGGATGATCTCGATGCGCTCCATGGTGTCGATGTCGGAGTGCATGTAGCGCACGCGGATGCCCTGCTCGTGCAGATATTC
>VFKU01000058.1 GCA_009885415.1 Rhodothermota bacterium | reverse complement strand
TTTGGTTCTGACATGGCTTTTCCTTTCGTCTTTCAAACCCCTGTCCGCAAAATCGAAGACACTCCAGGCACCCGGCCAGCCACTGTTGGGCGTCTTTGAGCCGTCGCCAACGTCCGCGGCGCAGCCCCGTGCGCAGTTCCTTTTGCGCTTTGCCGGGGAGTTGTGGGGCGCGGTCTAGCGGGGTCTCGAAGTGGAGGACTAGGCGGTGGTGCGTTTCTTTGAGCGTGTCGAGGCGATCGGAGAGCGCTACGCGGCCGGCAGTCAGGATGGTGACGTAGTCGGCGACGCGCTCGATTTCGTCGAGGAGGTGTGAGGAGAAGAAAACAGTGCGGCCTTCGTCGGCGACGGTGCGGACGATGGCGCTGAGGATGTCTTTGCGGACAATGGGGTCGAGGCCGGAAGAGGGCTCGTCGAGCACGAGCAGCGCGGGGCGGTGCGCCAGCGCGATGAGCAGGCCCGCGAGCGCACGTTTGCCGCGGGAGAGGTGGCGGACTTTTTGGCCGGGGTCGAGGCCGAAGTCTTGCGTGAGTTGTTCGGCGAAGGCGGGGTCCCATTTCGGATAGAACGCGGCGGTGTAGCGCAGGAGTTGGCGTATCGTCATCCAGCCGGGCATGTCGCGGCCTTCGGAGAGGTAGCCGATGTCGGCGAGGACGGCGACGGCGTCTTTGACGGGGTCCTTGCCGAAGACGCGGACGCTGCCCTGTTTGGCTTTGAGCGCGCCGAGGATGTGTTTGATGAGGGTGGTCTTGCCGGCGCCGTTCTCGCCGACGAGGCCGTAGACGCAGCCGGACGGCACGCTGAGCGAGACGCCGTTGAGCGCTTCGGCGCGGCGGAAGCGGCGGACGAGATCGTGGACTTCGATGACGGGGGCGAGTGTCGAGTTGCTCATATCGATCTCCTTCGAGCCTGGATCGCCCTTACAGGGCTTCCAAGTTTTTTCGGCGGGAACCCAGGGCGGCGCTCGCTGTCGCTCGCTCTGCCCTGGGCTAATCTGGGACGCCCTTTCAGGGCTAAGTGCCGAAGACATGCGGGTCTAACGATGCGAGAATTTATGGCGGGTCGTTCGAGCATCAATCCTCCTCCGGCATACGGCCACGGCGCTTCTTGAGAAGACTCATCACGTCATCGAAGTCGATGCCGAGTTGGCGGGCTTCGGCGAGTAGGGCGTCGGCGCGTTCGGTGAGGAGGCGCGTTTTTTCGCGCTGGTTGAGGGGGGAGCCGTTTGCGGCGACGCGGGTGCCGGAGCCTTGGCGGGATTCGAGGATGCCGGCGGTTTCGAGTTCGCGGTAGGCGCGGGCGACGGTGTTGGGGTTGATGAGGAGTTCTTCGGCGAGTTTTCGGATGGGCGGGAGTTCGTCGCCGGGGCGGAGGCGTCCGGAGGCGGCCAGCAGTTTTATTTGCTGGACGATCTGCCGGTAGATGGGCTGGCCGTCGCTGGTGTTGATGTGGAGTTGCATGGGCGTGTCGGGGCTCGGTGGTTATTGTATTAAGACTTTAATACATTTTATGTCAGATGTCAAGGGGTGGTGATTAATGGGCGGGATCGCGGGTGGACGAGATTGCTTCGTCGCAACTGCGCTCCTTGTATGTTCGATTTTCGTTTCTTTTATGCTGACGGGTGTAGAGAAACGGGGCCGGCGGAGGGTGAGGCTCCTGGAGCGTCTGTTGTCAG
>VFKU01000912.1 GCA_009885415.1 Rhodothermota bacterium | reverse complement strand
TTGTATGCGACGGCACGGCTTTGGGATGACGGGTTGATCGATCCGAGAGATAGTCGGCGGGTGTTGGCGTTTTGTTTGGCGACGTGCCGCGAGGCGGACGCGCGCCAGTTGCGGCGGACGACCTTCGGCGTCGGCCGGATGTGACGGACTTTCGAAAGGGTATGCAATGCAATTGACGGAACAGCACGAAGAAATCCGGCGGACGCTTCGGAAATTTATCGAGTCGGAGATCAATCCGCACATTGATGAATGGGAGAAGGCGGAGATTTTTCCGGCGCACGAGGTGTTCAAGAAGCTCGGAAACCTCGGGCTGCTGGGGATTACGAAGCCGGAGGCCTATGGCGGGCTGGGGCTGGATTACTCGTACCAGGCGGTGATGAACGAGACGCTGGGCTTCTGTAACGCGGGCGGCGTGCCGATGGCGATTGGCGTGCAGACGGACATGGCGACGCCGGCGCTGGCGCGTTTTGGGTCGGACGAATTGCGGAAGGAATTTCTTGCGCCGTCGATCGCGGGCGATTTGGTGGCGTGCATTGGTGTGTCGGAGGTGGGCGCGGGATCGGACGTGGCGTCGATTAAGACGCGTGCGGTGCGCGATGGCGGCGACTACGTGATCAACGGCGGGAAGATGTGGATCACGAACGGGACGCAGGGCGATTGGGCGTGTCTGCTGTGCAACACGATGCAGGACGAGAAAAATTCGCACCGGAACAAGAGCATTATTTGCGTGCCGTTGATGGAAAACGGCAAGCGGGTGAAGGGCGTGACGGTCGAGCGCAAGCTGAAGAAGATGGGGATGCACTGCTCGGACACGGCTGAGCTGCACTTTGAAGATGTGCGCGTGCCGGCGCGGTATTTGATCGGCGAAGAGGGCATGGGCTTTACGTATCAGATGATGCAATTTCAGGAAGAGCGGCTGTACGCCGCGAGCGGCGCGAACACCGGCCAGCGCCGCGCGATCGAAGAGACGATCAAGTACACACGGGAGCGGGTGGCGTTTGGGAAGCCGATTTTGCACAACCAGGTGGTGCATTTCCGCATGGCGGAGTTGCTGACGGAAGTCGAGGCCCTGCACGCGCTGACCTGGAAAGCGATCGAGATTCATATCGGCGGCGGAGACTGCACGATGCTGGCGAGTATGGCAAAGCTCAAATGCGGACGGCTGAACCGAGAAGTGAACGACGCGTGTTTGCAGTACTGGGGCGGCATGGGCTTCATGGATGAGAGCCCGATTTCGCGGCGGTATCGCGACGGGCGCCTGACGTCGATTGGCGGCGGGGCGGACGAGGTGATGCTGGGAATCATTTCAAAGTACATGGGCACCCTGCCCGGCCGCGAAGGGAAGTAGGCGATGTCGGCGCTGCAGGAATACAAGACGCTGATTGTGAAGCGGGAGGGATCGCGGCTGTACGTGACGATCAACCGTCCGGAGTTCAAGAACGCGATCAACCACGAGGTGGTCGAAGACTTGACGGCGATCACGCGCGCGATTTCGACGGACCGCACGCTGCGCACGCTGATTCTGCGTGGGTCGCAGGGGACCTTTTGCGCGGGCGGGGACATTCGTGGGTTCAAGGAAAGTTTCTCGGGCCCCGCGCCGGAGGCCGGAGAGCCGGATCCGATCGCGGAGAATAACCGGCGCTTCGGCGATTTTTTGATTCAATTTAACGCGCTGCCTCAGACGGTGGTGGGCGTGATCGAGGGCGCGGCGTTTGGCGGCGGGCTGGGCTTGGTGTGCGTGACGGACATTGCGATCTGCATGGCGGACGCGAAGTTCGCGTTGAGCGAGACGGGCTTGGGCGTGGTGCCGGCGCAGATCGCGCCCTTCGTGGTGCAGCGTGTGGGGATTACGCAGGCGCGGCGGCTGGCGTTGTCGGGCGCGCGATTCGACGGAAGGCACGCGAAAGAAATTGGGCTGGTGCATTTTCTCGCGAACACCGCGGACGAATTCGACGCGACGCTGAAGACGGTGCTGAACGACATCGGCCGTTGCGCGCCGGGGGCGAACGCGGCGACGAAGCGGGTGTTGTTGGATTCGCTCGTGGGCCGTTTGCCACAGGTGCTCGATGCTGCATCGGAAGCTTTTGCGGCGCAGTTGCGCGGGCCGGAGGGTCAGGAAGGCGTGAAGGCCTTCTTGGAGAAGCGTCCGGCGCCGTGGGTGGAGAAGGTTTGATGGCGCGGCGTTTCGACACGGTGCTGGTGGCCAATCGCGGGGAGATCGCGTGCCGCGTGTTGCGGTCGGCGCGGGCCGAGGGGTATCGCACGGTCGCGGTGTATAGCGACGCGGACGCGTGCGCGCCGCATGTGGCGATGGCGGACCAGGCGGTGCGGCTTGGCGCGGGGCCGGCGGCGCAGAGTTATTTGAACATCGAGCGCGTGATTGAGGCGGCGAAGGCCTCGGGCGCGCAGGCGATTCACCCGGGCTATGGGTTCTTGAGCGAGAACCGGGCTTTCGCGGAGGCCTGCGTTGCGGCGGGGATCGTGTTTATTGGACCGCCGGGCGCGGTGATTCATGCGCTGGGGAACAAGGCCGAGGCCAAACGCCTCGTGAAGAAATCCGGCGTGCCCTGCGTGCCGGGCTATGAAGATCCGGCGCAGGACGACGTGACGCTTCGGAAGGCCGCCAAGGCGATCGGATTTCCAGTGCTGCTGAAGGCTGCCGCGGGCGGCGGTGGACGCGGGATGCGGCGCGTGTATGCGGAGGTGGAGTTTGACGAGGCGCTGCGCGGTGCGCGGTCGGAAGCGAAGAACGCTTTCGGCTCGGACGAGATGATTATCGAGAAACTCGTCGAGCGCGCGCGTCACGTAGAAATTCAAGTGATCGCGGACGAGCAGGGGACGGTGCTGCACCTCGGCGAGCGGGACTGCTCGGTGCAGCGGCGGCACCAGAAGATTATTGAGGAGTCGCCGTGTCCGGTGATGACGCCGGCCTTGCGCTCGGCGATGGGCGCGGCGGCGGTGAATGCGGCGCGCGCGGCGGGCTATGTGAACGCGGGGACGGTGGAGTTTCTGCTGGACGACGCGGGGAAGTTTTACTTTTTGGAAGTGAACACGCGCTTGCAGGTC
>VFKU01000835.1 GCA_009885415.1 Rhodothermota bacterium | reverse complement strand
GGCATCGTGGTGGGCCTCGGCGGCACGGGCGACGGATCGGCCGATGCGATCCGCGCGCAGGACCAGGTGCTGCGCCGCATGGGGGTCGAGGTCGAGAACCGCAAGGATCTGGTGTCGAAGAATGTTGCGATCGTTGCAGTGACTGCGATGATCCCTTCCTTCGCGAAGGAGGGCACGCGGATTGATGTGACGGTCAGCTCGCTCTACGACTCGAAGAGCCTCGAGGGCGGCACGCTCCTGGAGACGCTGCTCTCTGGGATCGACGGCAACGTGTATGCCGCGGCACAGGGGCCGGTGTCGGTGGGCGGCTTCAACGCCGACGCGGGCGGCGGCAACTCGGTGCGGAAGAACCACGTGACCGCGGCGCGCATCCCGATGGGGGCCTACGTGGAGCGCGAGATCCCCTCGACGATCACCGACGGCGAACGGATCATGCTGCTGCTCAAGCAGCCCGACTTCGGCACCGCCGAAAAATTGCAGGCGGCGATCAATAAGAGCTTCGGTCCCGGCACGGCGTCCGCGCTCGGCGCGGGCACGGTGAACGTGCTGATCCCGGAGGAACGCCGGGCGAACCTGGTGAATTTCATCGCTGAAGTCGAGCAGCTCGATGTGACGCCGGACGTCCGCGCGCGCGTGGTGATCAATGAGCGCACCGGCACTTTGGTCGTCGGTGGCGAGGTCATGATTCGCCCGTGCCAGGTCGCGCACGGCGGCCTGACGATCAAGGTGAGTACCGAAGCGCAGGTGTCGCAACCTGGGCCCTTGAGCGAAGGAGGAAAGACCGTCGTGGTGGAACAGAAAACGGCGGAGTCGGAAGAGCAAGAAGCGCGCGTGCTGCCGCTCGAGGGCACGAGCGCGGCGCACGTGGCCGAGGGGCTCAATCGACTCAAGGTGACTCCACGCGACATGATCACGATATTCCAGGCATTGCGCGAGGCGGGCGTGATGGACGCCGACCTCGAGATCATGTAGGAGCGATCGATGGACGTCATCAGCGCCGTCACGCCGCCGCAAGGCTTCGAGAACCTGGACAGCTTTCGGGCGGAGCGCGCCGAGCGGGCCTACAAATCATTCGAGGGTATGTTCCTCCAGGAGCTGCTCAAGGAAATGCGCAAGGCGCAGCCGGAGAGCGAGCTCTTTCCGAAAAGCGATGCGATGAAGAAGTACGAAGAAATGTTGGACGGCGTACTGGCGCAGTCCATGGCCGACAGCGGCCAGCTTGGCATCGCCAAGGAATTACAGGCCGAGGCCCGGAAACGCGAGGCCGCCGAAATGCTGGCCGTGGATAGAACGATGCAAAAACAGGCATTGGAGACGCTCAAGGGCGCGCCAAATTCTGCCGATAATCTAAGCGGTCTTGGATTGGGGGAGTGACGAAATGGGTCTCTTGCCGGGGATAGTGCCCGTGAAAGCCGCGTTTAGCGCGGTGTCCGCGCTGGTGCGTGCGGCACGCCCCGGGCGCGGCGATTTCGCGGGCCAGCTCCGCGAGTCGGTTGAGGCGCGTTTCATGGCCCACTTCGATGCGGACAAGAACGGCACCGTGACGCCGGACGAATTTCCGGGCGAGCCTGCGTCGTTTCGCCGCTGGGACCGCAACGGCGATGGCGGCGTCACGTCGGCCGAGGCGCGCCTCGAAATGACGTTGATCTCCGATGCGGCGCGGGCGCGCAAGGCCGCGCAAGAAAGCTGGGACCTGCACGACGCGGATCGCGATGGCCGGCTGACCCGCGCCGAGGCTGGGCTCACGAAAAAAGAATTGTCCGCGCTCGACACGGACGCCGACGGCACGCTGGGCACGCGCGAATGGTTCGCGGCGCGCGGCCTGAAAGAGGGCCAGTAGTCCGATGAACGCGACGACCCAAAAATTACCCGCGGGCTCTCCAGAGGCGCAGTTGCTCGAAGCGTGCTGCGCGCAGCTCGAGGCCGAGCTCGAACGCCAGACGGGTGTGCTCGAGTCCTGCACGGAGCAGGGCCGGGCCGCCCGCGCACGCGACATCGAATCGCTCGAAGTCGCCACTCGCGAGCTGGCCCGCCGGAGCGAAGACGCGCTGCGCGCCGAGCGCGATCGTTTCGCGCTGATGACTCGGATCGAGGGCCACTTCGGAATTGCGCCGGGCCAATTCAAACTCTCCATGCTTATTGCGCGTGCGCCGGAACCCTGGCGGGCCCGCCTCGCGCAGCTTCAGGTGGGACTGCGGGAGACGCTCGTGGCGACGCGCCGCTTGCTCGACGCCAACGGCCGCTTCATGCGCGAGGGCGCGCGATCGGCGAACAGGATCCTCTTCGATTTTATCGGCGCGGCCGCCCCGGCCGAGGCCTATACCAGCGACGGCCGTCAGCCGAATTCGAAATCGCTGTCCGCCGTGCTGAACGTGGCGGGATGAGGAGGACGCTATGATTGTTTCGCGCATCACGCCCAACCTCATCGCCAGCCGCACGCTGATCGACATTAACCAACAGCTCGCGCGCATATCCGAATATCAAGAGCGCCTCGCGACCGGCCTGCGCGTGAACCGGCCCTCGGACGATCCCATCGGCGCGAGTCGCGCGATCGGCGCGCGCGTCCAACTGGCGAAGAACGAGCGATTCACGGGCAATATCGAGGACATCGGGCCGCAACTGGGCGACAGCGAACAGATC
>VFKU01000664.1 GCA_009885415.1 Rhodothermota bacterium | reverse complement strand
CTCCCTGGTCGATCCGTCGGGCGTTGGTGGAAGCGTTCGGTCGCGCGGGAGCGCGACCCTCCCTTCGCGAGTTGTTGATTTCCGGCAGAGGGCACGGACTCAGTCTCCGCGGAGAATATCTAGGATGCGTTCGAGTTCGTCGAGATTGAAGAAGTCGATCTCGATGCGGCCTTTCCATGTGGCGTCGGAGAGCAGGCGTACTTTTGTGCCGAGGCGGCGGCGGAGTTCGTCCTCGACTTGTGCGACGTGCGGATCCTTGCGCGCAGGCGCTTTTGTCTCCGGCAGGGGCGGACGCGGGGCGGGGGCGACGGCGCGCTCGATGTCGCGCACGGAGAGGCCTTCCTCGATCGCGCGGCGCGCGAGGGCGGTCTGGCGCGCGGGGAGCTCGAGCGCGAGCAGCGCGCGCGCGTGGCCCATGCTGAGCATGCCCTCGATGACCATTTGCTGGACTTCGTCGGGCAGGTTGAGCAGGCGCAGCATGTTGGTGACGGTGGCGCGTTTCTTGCCGACCTGTTCCGCGAGTTGTTCCTGCGTCCAGCCGAAATGCATCGCAAGGGCTTTGTAGGCGCGGGCGGTTTCGATGGCGTTCAGGTCTTCGCGCTGGATATTTTCGATGAGGCCCAGCTTGAGCATGTCCTCGTCGGACACTTCACGGCAGACGGCGGGGATGCGATCGAGGCCGGCAATGACACTGGCGCGCACGCGGCGTTCGCCGCTGACGAGCTCATAGGCGCCGGCTTTCTGGCGGACGATGACCGGTTCCTGCACGCCGTCGCGCTTGATGGACTCGGCGAGTTCTTGCAGCGCGCCTTCGTCGAAGAAGTGGCGGGGCTGTTTCGGGTTCGGCCGGACGATGCGCGGGTCGATTAGTAACAGAATCGATCCGTCTTCGAGGGGTTGAGGGGGCTGTGCTGCGGCGGGCGTGTTGGGCGCTGTATGATCGTCGTCGGGGGCCACGTCGAAAGCGGCGCCGCCGCCGATGAGCGCGCCGAGGCCACGGCCGAGTCCGCTTCTTTTTGTGCTCGACATCGGCATTCTCCTAGCCGCGTTTCAACAATTCTTCGGTCAGCATTTCATACGCGCGCGCGCCGGCGCATCCCCGATCGAAATGGATGATCGGTTTGCCGAAGCTTGGCGCCTCGCCCAGCGTGATATTTCGCGGAATCACTGTTTTGTATACCTTGTCGCCCAAATGCGCGCGCACGTCGTCAATCACCTGTCGCGAGAGGTTGGTCCGCTGGTACATCGTCAGCAGGACGCCTTGCAACCGCAGCGCGGGGTTCAAATTATCGCGCACCAAAATAATTGTTTGCAGCAACTCACTCAAGCCTTCGAGCGCATAATACTCGCACTGCAGCGGGATCAACACCGTGTCGGCCGCGGTCAGCCCGTTGACGGTCAGCAAGCTGAGCGAGGGCGGCGAATCCACGATAATGAAGTCGTACTGGTTGCGCAAGGGCTGGATGGCGTCGCGCAGCTTGTATTCACGCCGCGGAACCGAGACGAGTTCGACTTCCGCGCCGGCCAGGTGCTTGTCGGAAGGGATGATCTGCAGGCCATCGAGCCCGGCGGGCTCTAGAATGGCCTCGGCGACGGGCAGGCCGTCGATCAAGACGTTGTAAAGAGT
>VFKU01000368.1 GCA_009885415.1 Rhodothermota bacterium | reverse complement strand
CGCGACGAAGACATCGTGGCGATCGCCGACCTCTGCGAACGCACGGTCGAAGTCGGCAAGCCGATCAACCCGAAGGCCAAAGTCCGCCTCGGCGTTTCGACCTTCGTGCCGAAGCCGTTCACGCCCTTCCAGTGGGCGGAGCAGATCGGCCTCGAAGAGACCGAGCGCCGCCAGCGCATTCTCGACGCGCGTTTCCGAAAAAATCCGAACATCAAGTTCGGCCGCCACGAAGCCGCGACGACCTTCATCGAGGGCCTCGTCACGCGCGCGGATCGACGCGGCGGCGACCTTATCGAGGCCGCCTGGTGCCGCGGCGCGCGCTTCGAGTCCTGGGACGAGCTGTGCAACCTCGGCGCGTGGAAGCAGGCGATCGAGGACGTGAACTACGACGTCGCCGGCGAATTCCGCGCGCGCGAACTCGACGAGCGCCTGCCGTGGGACCACATCGACGTGCTCATGCCGAAATCGTGGTACCAGGAGGACTGGAACCGCGCGATGGAACTCCAGCACGCGCTCGATTGCCGCGCGGGCAAGTGCCACATGTGCGGCGTCATCTTCCGCGAGCGCGAGCTGTGCCAGCACATGCTGAAAAACCAGCGCCGCGGCCGCATCGAGGAACGCGATTTCGTCACCCCGCCGCGCGTGGTGTATGTCGAGCCCGAGGCCGTTCAGCGCCTGAAATTGCGCATCGGCCGCACCGGCGAGGCACGCTTCCTCTCGCACCTCGAGTTCATGAACGCCTGGCTGCGCACGCTGCGACGCGCACGCGCGCCCATGTCGTATTCGCAGGGCTTCCACGCGCACGCGCGCATCGCGTTTGCCACGCCCGCACCCGTCGGCGAAGAGTCCGAGGGCGACTACATGGACATCGTGCTCAGCGAGCGCATCGAGGCCGCCGACCTCCTCGTGCGCATCCAGGCTGCGTTACCGGAAGGCTTCCGCTGCTACGAGGCCGAAGAAATCCCCATGCGCGCGCCCTCGCTCATGAGCCAGGTGCAGGGCCTGCGCTACACGCTGCACGTCGACACGCCCGGCACCTCCGCGCTCGCCGCGCGCATCGCCGAACTCATGGCCAGCGAAGAAGTCTCCATCGATCGCAAGATGAAGGCGAAGAAACCGCCCAAGGGCCGAGGCCGCCGCGATACGCGCCCGCGCTCTGCCGCGCTCAACATCCGCCCCATGATCGAAACGCTCGCGCTCCGAGAAGGGAATGAACGCCCCGTCGCGATCGATTTCACGACCGTCGCCTCCGGCGAAAAACTCGCCAAACCCAAGGAAATCATCGCGCTCCTCGGCCTCGACCCCGCCTCGACCCGCGTCGTCAAGCGCGACACGCTGCTGGCTGACGCCTTCGCCACGGCATAGCCACCCGCGCATCGCATTAGGCCGCGCAACAGATGTATTTCGGAGACGCCGCAAGTTATATTGCTTCGGGATTGCGTAATTTTCTTGGAGGGTACATGAAATGAACAAGTACGGTTTACGGTTTCTTGCGGCGATCCTGATCGCGACCTCGCTCGCCGGATGCGTCGGGCTGGCGATGGGCGGAGGCCCCGGCAAGGGCGGCGCGACGGCGTCGGGCCCCGTGAAGGCAAATCTGAACGCCTCCGTCGGGCGTTTGTTTAACGTGTCTCAGACGGCGCTCGAGTCCAAGCGACTCCCCGTGAAGTCGCTCGCGTCAAACCAGTTGTCCGCGCGCGTCACCTCGAAGTTCCCTGACGGCCAGGACATCACTATTGTCATCACGGAGATCACGCCCGCCGTTTGCGAGGTGACTGTCCGCGTCAGCGGTGCCAACGCATCGGCCCGCGCCCGCGAAATCCTGGACGGCATCAAGGCGCGGTTGTAACCCGCCGTGCGGCGCTGCGTCCTGGTGGCATGGGCTTGTTGCCTGCGCGGCTTAAAAAGCGTGCCTGTGACATTCAGGGACGACTTAGGTTGATGCGCATTGGCTGGAAGCCGATGCCACCGAAGAACTTCGGCTACTGATTTCTCTTATACCGCCCTACGCGCGGCCGAAACGTTTCGCCATCCAGCCGATCAGCAGCGTGTTCAATTCCTCCGCCCGCTCCTGCTGGGTCCAATGGCCGCACTTCATGATCGTGTGCATTTCCAGGCCGGGCACGAGCGCCGCGGTGGCCTCCTGCATGGACGGCGGCAAGATCACGTCGTCCTGCGCGCCGACGTACATCGCCGGCACTTCGAGTTTCTGCGGCTGACCCTCGGTCGTCTTCCAGTTCCGTTCGATGTTGCGGTACCAGTTGATGCCGCCCGTGAAGCCCGTATCGCGGAAAGTCTCGGTGTAATACGCGAGCTCGTCCTCGCTGCACACGTATTTTCCGCCGGCCGCGCCGCCCGCCTCGATCATCATCTTGATGTCGAAGTTGCGCACGGGAGAATCGGCGGGAAGCTTGGCGAACTGCTCGGCCGTCAAATCGCTCTTGCGCAGAAACGCGCGGAAGGCCTTGTCGACGTTCTCATGCAGCAAGGTGTCCGCGACGCCCGGCTGCTGGAAATACACAATGTAATTGTTCTCGCCGCGCATCTTTGTGAGCATCTCGACCGGATTCATCGGCGCGCGCGGCATGTACGGCGTGTTCACGGCGATCACGCCCGCCACGCGATCCGGGTGCAGGTGCGCTATCTGCCACACGACCGCGCCACCCCAATCGTGCCCGCAGAACACCGCCTTCTCGATCTTCAGCGCATCGAGCAGACCCACGAGATCGCCCGTAAGGTGATGAATGTCGTAGTCCTCGACCTTCTCCGGCCGCTCCGTGCGCCCGTAGCCGCGCTGATCCGGCGCAATCGCGCGGAACCCGGCCTTCGACAGCGCCGCGATCTGATGCCGCCACGAATATCCCAACTCCGGGAAGCCGTGGCTGAACACAATCGGGAAGCCCTCGCCCTGTTCGTACACCGCCATGCGAATACCGTTCGTCTGCACAAACTTTGGCTTCGGAAAGCCGGCCGCTTCCGCCTTCGCGTATACCTCCGGCTTCACCGCCGCGCTTGCGCGTCCGCCCCATCCACCCGAGAACCCAGCCGCGCCGGCCGCCGCAGCGCCATACGCCAAGAATTTCCGCCGCGTCATGTTCGTCGTCACCAACTCAGTCGTTTTCACGATTCCCGTTCTCCGCGTTCGTCCACGATCTGCAAACCAGAATCGTATCCCCTCCATCAGTCCGTTTCCATCGAGGATTGGGACCACTCCGGTACGCCTTACTTCGCTGCCGGTCCGGCCGTGTCCCATACTTTCTCGATCGCATCATGCAGCCGCGCCGTGACCTTCGCATGGCCGTGGTCGTTCCAATGTCCGTCCGGCGGCAACGCATAATCCTCCGCCTTCAAATCGGCCAGCACCTCGACGCACTCCAGCCCAAGCGCTCCGCAACTCTCCTGCATGTCCCGATACGCCGGTGTAAGTGCGCCCAGATCCGCGCGTTCAGGAATCAACAGAACGATCAATCGCGCATTCGCCCCCGCGGCCGCATCCCGGATGCGCCCCAGCCACTTTTCCATCTCCATGTATCCTGGCACAGGCGCGCCCGCGCTGGTCATTCCGGACGATGTCGGCTTTGGCCACCAACGATGGATGAGATTCGCCACCGCGCTCGTCGTCCGCAGCGCCTTGAGGTACTCGCGCGGATACTGCGGCGCGAAGGCGCGGCGATACGCTGCGTCCGGCGACAGGGCCTCGAAGTTCGTAGCGTTCACGCGCGTGTATCGCTGCACCCAGTTCCCATCGGCGAACACGTAAAACTGGTCTGGCGGATACTGGTTGTCCTCGAAGTCATTGAGATAGAGCGTCGCTATGACGATCTGCGGCTTGAGGATGGGCAGATATTCACTCAAGAGATGAAACTGACTTTCCTGGCCCGTGCCGGGAATCGCCAGGTCCCATACGATGGTCTCGACCGTGGCGTCGAGACTTCGATCGATCAATTCCGCGAAGGACTTCGCGGGACTGGACGCGCTCGCGCCATACGCGTAGGAATCGCCCAGTAACAAAATCCGTCTTGCGATCCCGGCGGCCTTTGCTTCGTCGAAAGGGTCCGAGTCCGCGAAGCCCTGTGCGTTAATCGTCCAAGACCCCGTGTACTTCTCCGGCAGGAAGCGTCCGCCCTGCGCCGGGTCGAGCTGCCACCACGGAACAAGCGCCGGGGTCCTCCACACAATCCGCTTTAGCGGCTGCACGCCCTTGAGCGCGAGCACCGCTTCGCAGATCGCAAGGCAGGCCAGGCTGACTCCGGCGGCCATCGCGAGATTCACCAGCGATACGCTGCGCCGCCGGGCGATCAGGTACACGCCGCCGCCGGCCGTGGCCAGGGCCGCGCCCCAGAGCGCCATTCGCACCGGCAGCGTGCTCGCCGGACCCTGCGGCCAGATCCAATCCGCCGGTGCCAACAGCGCCGCGGCGCCGAGCAGGAGCAGGCCCAGCAGCGCCGGGAGCGCGCCGCGCGAAATCGCCGGTGTTTGTTGAGGTTCAGTGGTCATGGGCCCGCATCCTACACGAAAGGCGGCCGCACGATTGACGTCTTTGGCTAAATGCTTTACTATATAACAAATCTATTGACAGTGAGGCCGACTATGTCCATCCCCGCCGCCCCCGCTCTTGCCGCCGCCCTCGAAGCCTGGCGCGCCGCCCTCGGCGCCGATGCCGTCGCCGCGGACCCAGCGACGATCGATCGCTATGCGCGCACCACGCAGACCGGAGCGCCGCGGCCCTCGTGCGTTCTGTATCCCACGTCTACAGAGAAAGTGCAGGCCCTCGTCCGCATCGCCTCCGATCATGGCATCGTCGTGTATCCGATTTCCTGCGGCAAGAACTGGGGCTATGGCGATGCTTGCGCGGCGGTCGAGGGCGCGGCCATCGTCGATCTCGGCCGGATGAATCGCATCCTCGAAGTGCATAGCGACCTCGCGTATTGCGTCGTCGAGCCGGGCGTCACGCAGGGGCAGCTCCACGCGCATCTGCGCGACACGAAGTCCGGCTTATGGGTGGACGCGACCGCCGCCGGGCCGGACTCAAGCATCCTGGGCAACACGGCGGACCGCGGCATCGGACACACACGGCACGGCGATCATTTCCGCACCTGCTGCGGGATGGAAATCGTGCTCGCGGACGGCCGCGTGCTGAAGACCGGCTATGGCCACTTCCCCGGCGCGCACGCGACGCACGTCTACCCCTACGGCGTCGGGCCGTACATGGACGGCCTCTTCACCCAGTCGAACTACGGAATCATCACGAAGCTCGGCCTGTGGCTGATTCCCGAGC
Source organism: Rhodothermota bacterium (assembly GCA_009885415.1). Lineage (GTDB taxonomy): Bacteria > Hydrogenedentota > Hydrogenedentia > Hydrogenedentales > VFKU01. The sequence continues at coordinate 2,910 of VFKU01000368.1, read as the reverse complement.
CCGAAGACTTCGCCTTTTTCTATTTGCAGGCCCGCGAGTTTGAGGACTTCGCACCGCTCATCGAACGCCTGCGTCCGTTGCGACTCGACGGAACGCTCGCCACCGCGGTCCACATCGGCAACGACTTCCGCGTCCTCGCGGGCACCGGAAAATATCCCTGGGACCTCACCGGCGGCGTCGCGCCGCTGCCGCCGCAAGTGCGAAAGCACCTGCGCGACATCTCGGGCGCGCAGGCCTGGCAGGGCTCGGGCTCGATTTGCGGCACGCGCGCACAGGTTCGCGCCGGCAAGCAGGCGCTCAAGCGCGCCATGCGCGGCGTCGGCACCGTCCGCTTCCTGAACGACCGCACCCTCGCGCGGCTCGAAACGCTCCACGCCCTCCTCAGCCGCATCGGCCAGAAGCACCGCCTCGAGCGCATGGTCAAAATCATCCGCACGAATTTCGAACTGCTCAAGGGCGTGCCCGTCCGCCAGCCGCTCATGGGCGCCTACTGGCGCCTGCGAAAACCGCCCGAGGAACCCGGCGATCCGCTCGACGCCGGCGTCGGCCTCTACTGGGTTTCCGTGGTGATGCCGATGCGCGGCGTGGACGCGCTGCGCGTGCTCAACATCGCGCGGCCCATCATCGAGGCGCACGGCTTCGACCATGACGTGAGCATGATCCTCGTCAACGAGCGCGCGCTGGTGTCGACCAACATCATCGCCTTCGACAAACGCCTGCCCGACGAATGCGCGAAGGCCTCGGAGTGTTACGACAAACTCTTCGAGACGCTGCTGAAAGCGGGCTACCCCGTCTACCGCAGCGGCCCGCAAGGCATGGCCAAACTCCGCGCACACGACTCCGTTTTCTGGGACGTCGCCACCGACATCAAGCGCGCCCTCGACCCGAAAGACATCATCGCGCGGGGGAGATACATCGCGCCGCTGGAATGAGTTAGCTGAGATACTGCGAGACCCGCAATTGGCAGCTTCCCACTGCATACACCTCGTGATATTTCGTGATATAATCGGTCCATGGACGAGCTGGAAAAGATACAATCTGCCATCGAGAAACTTGCCGATGAACAGTTGGAAGAACTTGCGAAACGGATTGACGCGCTGAGAGTTCGCCGCGCAACTCCCGTTCGGGTGGAACAATGGCTAAAGCGCGCAGTCGGCGCAGCCAAGCCCGGCGTGACTACAGACGAAATCCTGAGAATGACGCGCGGTGAGGATTGAGCGGGCATCTCTTTGATACGAGTGTGCTACTGGACTTGGCGACCCGGGATCGGGCGTGGTTCGAATGGTCCAATACTCAATTCACAAAAGCGAGTTTGTCTGGTCCAATTCTGATCAATCCGATCATTTTTGCGGAGCTCGCTCCCGCATTCGATTCTGTGACCGAGTTGGATTCCTGGCTCGACCCCGAATTCTTCGAGCGGCTTCCCTTGCCCTACGATGCGGGATGGGTCGCCGCGCAAGCATTTATCGAGTATCGGCGGCGAGGAGGGACGCGCAACCGAGTACTACCGGACTTCTACATCGGAGCGCACGCGCAGGTCGCGGGCGTACCTCTCGTGACTCGAGACACGGGACATTTCGGCACCTACTTTCCGGATGTCCCCTTGATCACGCCGTAGTTGTGGAACCGAAGGCCTCGCCCCTTCGTAGCTGCCAGCGGTAAAACTAGGAATTCGCCTCGGTCGGCGCGACCATGACCATTGTCGCGTCGCGGTAGCCGCCGAGATCGAGCGTGACGTGGGCGTAGCCGGCGGCCTTCACCCCGGCGACGACATCGTCGCGCACCGCGGGATCCGCAAACTTGCCCAGGTCGTCCATGTCGATTTCGATGCGGCAGGTGTCGCCGTGGAGCCGCGCGCGGAACTGGTGGAAGCCGTGCTTGCGCAGCGCCTCCTCGGCGGCCTCAACTTTGCGGATGTCCTCGAGCGTCACGCGCGTCCCTTTTGGAAAACGCGATGACAGACACGCGAAGGAAGCTTTGTCCGAGGTCGGCAGTCCGCGCTGGCGCGAGAGATGGCGGATTTCCGCCTTGCCGAGTCTCGCGAGTTGCAGCGGCGCGACGATCTGGTGCTCGGTCGCCGCGAGCGCGCCGAGCCGCGTCGGGTCGAAGGCGTCGTCGGCCATCGCACCGTAGGCCAGCGTCGTCACGCGCTTGGATTCAGCGTAGTCCTTCATCTGCCGAAACAACTCGGACTTGCAGAAGTAGCAACGGCGGCCGTCGTTTTTCAGATAGGCCTCGTTGTCGAATTCCTGCGTGTTCACCACGACGAAATCCCATCCGCGCGAATTCGCCAGCGCGGAGGCCTCGGCGAATTCCGAACGCGGCAGGCTCGGCGAATCCGCCAGCACCATGCTGCTGCGCGAGCCAAGAACGTCGTGCGCAACATCGGAGAGATACGCAGAATCGACGCCGCCGGAATACGCCACCGCCAGGCTCGTATAACCGGCAAGAATCCGCTTGAGCTCGGCCTCTTTGGCCTCGGCCACAGCCGGATCACACGGGACGCCATTGCTCGCCGCGCCGTTTCCCGCCTGCTCGCTCATGCCCTGCCCTCGATGGAAATTTGAGACCCACATCCGCCGATCGGCGGTATCGCCCCGCAGCCCGAGACAGAGTATATCACTCGAACACGCGGCAATGCGGAGGGCATTCCCCGCGCTCCACCGTCAACCGGAGATAGGAAAATTATTCGCGCGAATTCACCGGGGCCGGGGCAAACACGAACGACCGCAACTCAAGCGCCGCCACGAGCAGTCCTGCCAAGACGAAGGGCAAGATCACATTCGTAATCAGGCACAGCCCGGTGACCATGATGAGCAGAAAGATCTGGCCTGACTTCGCGCCGCCGTCCATAAATCGACTCATGATCCACGTGCGACGCGCGACCAAACCCAGCACCACAACCAAGGT
>VFKU01000448.1 GCA_009885415.1 Rhodothermota bacterium | reverse complement strand
TTTTGAGGCCGTCCAGCCGCATCCCGCGCGGAAAGGTGGACTTGGCGTATTCGATGTAGCGCCCGACGGCATCGTCGATACGGCGCGCGCGGCCGATTTTCGTACCGGTCGGCCGCACATTGTCGATCTCGGTGCCCGTGACGAGACGCTCGATCTCGTCCTCGAGTTCGTCGGGCAGCTTGTAGCCGTCGCGCGCGAAAAATTTGATGCCGTTGTCGTAATAGGGATTGTGCGAGGCGGAGATCATGATCGCGGCGTCGGCGCGCAGGCTGCGCATGATGTAGGACACCGCCGGCGTCGGCAGCGGCCCGACCAGCCGCACATTGATCCCCATCGAGCACAACCCGGCCGTGAGCGCGTTCTCGATCATGTAGCCCGACTGGCGCGTGTCCTTGCCGATCAGAATCGTGTGCGGGTTCTCGTCCTTGCGAAAAAGATAGCCCGCCGCGCGCCCGACCCGCAGCGCGAGTTCGGGCGTCATCGGATAGATGTTCGCCTCGCCGCGGATGCCGTCCGTGCCAAAGAGCCGCTCAGCCATGATGACTTCTCCCCAGAATTGCGTCGCACATGCGCGCCACGCGGGCCATCGCGCGCACATCGTGCACGCGAACCGCGTCGGCCCCCTGCGCGATGGCCATCGCCACCGTCGCCGCCGTCCCCTCGAGGCGATCCTCCGGCGGCACATCCAGCACAGCGCCGATCGTGGACTTGTTCGATGTGCCGATCAGCACCGGCCGGCCAAAGCGCTTAAACTCCCCCAAGCGCCGCAGGATGACTAGATTATGCCCCACGCTCTTGCCGAAGCCAAAGCCGGGGTCGAGCCAGAGCCGCGATTCGATAATGCCTGCCTTACACGCGAATTCGAGCCGTTCCTCGAAAAAACTACAAATATCGTCAATGACATCGCCGTATTCCGGTGCTGCCTGCATCGTCCCCGGCGTTCCTTGCATGTGCATGATCACGCACTCCGCGCCGGATTCGGCCACCACGCCCGCCATCGCCGGATCGCCCCGGAGCCCGGTGATGTCGTTCACCATCGTCGCGCCGAGAGCCAGCGCGCGCCGCGCGGTCTCCGCATGATAGGTATCGATCGAAAGCCGAAAGCCCGACCCCGCGAGCGCCTCGAAGATCGGCACCACGCGCCGAATTTCCTCCTCCGCGCTCAGCGGCTCGGACCCCGGCCGGGTCGATTCGCCGCCGATGTCGAGAATGTCCGCGCCATCGCGCACCATTGCGCGCGCGCGTTCACATGCGGCCTCGGCGCTGTCGACCCGGCTTGGGCCATAGAAAGAATCCGGCGTGACGTTGAGTACGCCCATGATCAGCGTCTTGCCGACGGACAATTCACCGGTCGGATTGACGTTCACGGAAGGCGTCCGCGGATTGATATGGGGTCAGGCCGTCCCGGGAAGGATGTCGCCCGGAGGCAGCGGAAGCGGGTCGGAGGAATCTTCGATCGCGCGGCGCCGCGGCGGTTCGGGCAAGGGCGGCGGCGTCTTCGTCGGCGCCTTGGGCTCTTCTTTTACCGGCAGGATATCCCGGCCGCCCACGCGCATGATGATCTCGTCCAGTTCCTTTCCATCCAGCGTCTCGCGCTCGACCAGGGCCTCCGTGATCGCATCAAGCACGACGCGGTGCTTGACCAGCATCTGCTTGGAGTCTCCGTAGGCTTCTTCGAGCATGCGGCGAATTTCACCGTCGATGCGCGCGGCCGTGGCCTCGCTGAAATCGCGCTCGGAACTGAAATCGCGCCCGAGGAAAATTTCCTTGCCGTGGGTGAATGCCACCGGCCCGAGTTCGCTCATGCCGTACTCGCACACCATCGAATGCGCCTGGTTCGTCGCCATTTGCAGGTCGCCCGAGGCGCCCGTCGTGAATTCGTTGTAAACAATGTCCTCGGCCGCGCGCCCGCCCATCGCCACGCGGAGCATCGCGGACAAGTAACGCCGAGAGAGACTGTGCCGGTCTTCTTCGGGCAGCCAACTCGTCAAGCCGAGCGAGGGCCCGCGCGGGATAATTGTCACTTTGTGAACCGGGTCCGCCTCGGGCATCAGGCGGCAGATGAGCGCGTGGCCGGCTTCGTGCACGGCGGTCATGCGCGCTTCCTTCGCGCTGATGACCATGCTGCGCCGCTCGGGGCCCATCAGCACGCGGTCCTTGGCTTCGTCGAAGTCGAGGCGGTTCACCGTCTCCTGAGCGCGGCGCGCCGCCAGCAGCGCCGCTTCGTTCACGAGATTCGCCAGGTCGGCCCCGGAGAAACCCGGCGTGCCCCGCGCGATGGTACGCACGTCGACATCCGTCCCCACGGGCACCTTATTGTTGCGAATGTGAATGTTAAGGATCGCTTCGCGGCCCGTGATGTCCGGGTTCGGCACGACCACCTGACGGTCGAAACGACCCGGGCGCAACAGCGCCTTGTCGAGCACGTCCGGGCGGTTCGTCGCCGCCATCAGGATCACGCCCTCGTTGGAATTGAAGCCGTCCATCTCAACGAGCAACTGGTTCAGCGTCTGCTCGCGCTCGTCGTTGCCGCCGCCGAGGCCGGCACCACGGTGACGGCCGACCGCGTCGATTTCGTCGATGAAGACGATGCACGGGGCGTTCTTCTTGGCCTGCTCGAACATGTCGCGCACCCGCGAGGCGCCCACGCCGACAAACATTTCGACGAAATCCGAGCCGGAGATCGAGAAAAACGGCACCTTGGCCTCGCCAGCGATGCCCTTGGCCAGCAAGGTCTTGCCGGTACCGGGCGAGCCGACCATCAGCACGCCGCGCGGAATGCGCCCGCCCAGGCGCT
>VFKU01000133.1 GCA_009885415.1 Rhodothermota bacterium | reverse complement strand
CGCCGTGGTTGCGCTCAAGCCGGGCCAGTCGGCGACCGAGGCGGAACTCCGCCAGCATGCGGCGGGGCAGGTGACGAAGTTCAAACTCCCCGCACGCTTCGTTTTCGTGGACACCTTGCCGCGGAATCCGAACAACAAAATCGACCGCAAACAGTTGCGCCAAGAATTGAAGGACATCATGAAGTCCGCCACGCCGGTTTGAGCCGATTCGACGGCCCTGGGGTGTGTTATTCTTCGCGTTTGGTCGACTTTCGGGAGGAAATTCTCATGCGTTCGTTGCGGATTTTCGTGTTGCTGGCCTTGTGCCTTGCGCCCGTGCTCGCCACCGCCCAGGACGCCCCGGCAGCCGTGGGGCCGCAGATTAACCGCGCCGATCTGGCGACGTCGTACCTGCGCATTGAGCAGGCCCTGCGGGGACAAAAACTCACGCCCGAACGCACGGCCGAGATGAATCAGCGCTTCGACCAATCCACGCTCGCGTTTTTTCAGAAAAAGTTCGGCGACGCGATCCGGCAGATCGACGCGCTCACCGCTTCGCTGGCCCCGGCGAATTCTTCCGGTTTCGTAAAGAAAGCCGCCGCGCTCCGCGTGCGGATGGAGCCGCCGGTGATTATCGCGGGCGCAAACACGCCGGTGGCGCTGCACCTCGAACAGTTGTATCTCCCCGGCGAGCCGGGCGAGTCCATCGAAGGCCAGGTGCTGGTAAAGGATGCGCAGGGAAAAGTACGGATCGCGGAGGACTTCCGGCTGCGCCTCGAGAAAGACCGGCCAGTGGACTTTGTCATGCCGATTCGCGGCGACAAAGCAAATGCCGCGATGACCAAAGCGTGGATCGGCGGACCCGGCCGCTACACGGTGTGGATCGCCAGCGAGAGTTTCAACGCTTCAAAAAACGGCGGCGCCGTATCGCTTCCGAGCCCGAGCGGCCGCTTCACGGTCGCGGCCGAATCGCTCAACGCGATCTCTGATCGCAATGCGCCCCGGCTCGACGCGATCCAGGCAGGCACGCCCGCGCTCGAGCAAGCGCTCGCCGCGCTCAAGGCCCGCAATAAACTGCTCACCGATGCTCCCGACCCTGAAAACACGGCCCAATACGTGCTCGATCCTCTCGCGATTGCCAAGGAACTGGAAGCGGAAATCCCGGCGCTGGAGAAAGGTGAGGACCCTTTCAAGGCCCGCAAAGGCGATTACTGGCGCGTCTTCAAGACCGGCGAAAAGGAAATCCCCATGCGCGTCTATCTGCCTGCGACGCTGGATCCGGCCAAGCCGCTCCCGCTGGTGGTCGCGTTCCACGGCGCGGGCGTCGACGAAAACGCGTTCATGGATGCCTACGGCGCGGGTCGACTCAAGCAGCTCGCCGACGAACACCAGTTCTTGCTCGTGACTCCGCTGACGTATGCGTTCAGCGGCGCAACGCTCGGCGATTCCTTCGACGCGCTCCTCGATGCGCTCGGCCACGACTACCCGATCGACCCCAAGCGCATCTACGTCATGGGGCATTCGATGGGCGGCGGCGTGACGACGGCGGTCGTGGCGGCGCGCGGCGCGAAGCTCGCCGCGGCCGCGGCCCTCTGCGGATTCCGCGGCCTGCCCGCCGACACGAAAGACATTCCGCCGATGTTGGTGGTTGCCGCCGAACTCGATCCGCTCGTTTCGCCCAAGGTGATCGGCCCCGCCGCGGAAGCGGCGAAAGTGGCCGGTCTGCCCGTCGAATACAAGCTGATGGCCAATTACGGCCATACGCTCGTCGTCGGCGAGATTCTCCCCGAAGCGATCGTCTGGATGTTAGCGAAGACGCGGTAGAGGGGACGCGTCGCGCGCTTCAGTCGTCGGTGTCGGCGCGGGCGCGATCTTTTTCGCGGATGAGCACGCGGCCCGGCAAGGCCCAGGTCAGCTCGCCGCCGTCCACGACGAAGGTTCCGTTTACCGTGACGAAGGGAATGCCCGCGGGGTATTGGTGCGGCGCGAAGAAGGTCGAGAGATCGCGTAGCGCGGCCAGATCAACGACGGCCAGATCGGCGACGCAACCCTCGCGGACGTAACCGCGATCGTGCAACTCGAGAATGTCGGCAGGCAACCCCGTCATCGAGCGTACCGCCTGCTCGACCGGGATCAGTTTTTCGTCGAGCGCATACTTGCGAATTTTCCGCGGGAAGGTGCCGTAATAGCGCGAATGCGTGAAGGCTTCGCCCGGCAGCGCGATGCCCGCGTCGGACGCGGTCGCGACCCAGGGCTGCTTCGCAAAATTGCGAACGTCGTCCTCGTCGAGCGAGAAACCCCGTAGCGTCGCCCCGCCGAACTGGTCGCGGAAACCCTCGATTTGCAGGAGATAGGCCATCTCCACGACGGTCACTTTGCGCGCGGCCGCCATTTCACCCAGCGTCTTGCCGATGAGGCTGCGGTCGGGGTGGTCGAGCACCACGATGTTTCCCGGGCCGCCGCGTTGGACAATCTCGTGCATGACGTCGCGCGCGAGCGCCTTGGCGCTTTTGTCGTCCGCCAACGCCGCCTGGAGCGCGAGCGCGTAATTCGACTGGTCGCCGGGGAAACCATCCACGACCCACTGGGGAACGAGCACCATGGTGCCGTCGCTGCCCGAGGTATCGTAGGGGTAGGCGTCGGCGTAGAT
>VFKU01000483.1 GCA_009885415.1 Rhodothermota bacterium | reverse complement strand
CGCCTGCTCGCGCGAGAGAACGCCGCGAGCAAGCAGGACAGCAGCAGCATCCAGATCGCGCCCGGCCCGCCGCTGAGCGACCAGGTGATCGAGTTCAAGAAGGTGTCGAAGTCGCTCGGCGGCGTCACGTTGATCAAGGACCTCTCGTTTAAACTGCCCAAGGGCGCGATTGTGGGTATCGTCGGGCCGAACGGCACGGGGAAGACGACGCTGATGCGGCTGATTGTGGGGCAAGAAAAGCCGGACGCCGGCGAGGTGATCGTCGCGAAAACCGTGAAGCTTTCGTATGTCGATCAGGACCGCGGCGCGCTCGTGGGCGACGTCAGCCTGCTCGACGAGATTGGTGGGGGCGTCGAAGAAATCAAGATTGGCGACCGGATGGTGCCGATTCGGCAATACCTGACGCGCTTTGGATTCAAAGGGCAGGACCAACAGAAGAAAGCCACGGACCTCTCCGGCGGCGAGCGGAACCGTTGCAACCTCGCCAAGCTGCTCAAGGACGGCGGGAACGTGCTGTTGCTGGACGAGCCGACGAACGATCTTGATGTGAACACCTTGCGGCTGCTCGAGGAGGCGCTGCTGATGTTCAGTGGCTGCGCGATGGTGATCAGCCACGATCGCTTCTTCCTTGATCGCGTGTGCACGCATTTGCTCGTCTTCGAAGGCGAGGGCTACGTCCGTTGGTTTGAGGGAAACTACCGCGACTACGAAGAATGGCGTCTGCGCGAATTCGGCACGAAGCTCTTCGAGAACCGCCGCGCGCGCTACCGCAAATTGGTGAGAGCGTAGGGCGGGTCTCGGCCCGCCGCGCCGCGCGTCTAATTCGCTGTCGCGCCCTTCCAACCCGGCCCGCGCACGATTCGTCCCGGCGTCGCACCGGTGTGTTTGCCGCTATCGACGACCGGCACGCCGTTCACGAGTACATGGATCATTCCGGCGGAATATTGGTGCGGCTGCTCGAAGGTGGCGTGGTCGGTGATGGTCTTCGGATCGAAGACGGCAACGTCGGCGAAGTAGCCCGGGGCGAGCCGTCCGCGGTCTTTGATTTTCAGATTGGTCGCGGGGAGCAGGGTCAGTTTGCGCACGGCCTCTTCGAGCGAAATCACTTTTTCCTCGCGCACATATTTTCCGAGCACCCGCGCGAAATTTCCGTAGGTGCGCGGGTGCGTGCTCGACTTGAGGAAGTCGCCCTCGGCCGCGTTGGAGCCGGCATCGGAGCCGAAGCTCACCCACGGCAACGCGATCTGCTTGCGCACGTTGTCTTCCGACATGAGAAAGTACACCGTGCCGACGCGGCTGCCGTCCTCGATCACCAAATCCATCGCCGTGTCGGCCGGCGTCGTTCCGCGCAGCTTGGCCACTTGCCCCAGCGTCATGCCGGTGTACTTTTTGAGGTTGGAATTTTTGAAACCGACGAGCACGAGTCCCTCGGGCGTGCCGGCGCTGAAGAAAAGATTTTCCCAATCTTGCGCGTCGCTGTTCATTTCCTTGCGCACGCGATCGCGGATGGCGGGGTCCTTGAGGCGCTTGGCCCACGCGTCGTAACCGCCCTCCTGCACCCAGGGCGGCATCGACGCGTCGAGACCCGTCGCGCCCGCGATATACGTATACATGTCCGCCGTAATCCGCACCCCCTCACGCTGCGCCTGCTCGATCTTGGCGATCGCCTGGTCCATCTTCGCCCAGTTTTGCTGGCCGCCGGCCTTGAGGTGATACACCTCGACCGGCAACTGCGCCTCGCGCGCGATTTGCAGGGTCTCGTCAATCGCCTCGAGGAACTTGTTGCCCTCGCTCCGGATATGGGCGATGTACATCCCGCCGTACGAGGCCGCGACTTTGCTCAACTCAATCAATTCGTCTGTCTTTGCGTAGGTCGCGGGCGCGTAAATCAGCGCCGTCGTCAGCCCCATCGCGCCCTCTTCCATCGCTTGCGCCACGAGAATTTTCATGCGATCGAGCTCGTCTGCCGTCGGCGGACGAGCGTTGCGGCCGACCTCGTGGATGCGGACTGTCGGCGCGCCGACGAAGGACGCCACGTTCGGTGTGATCCCTTTTTTCTCCAAATGGTCGAGGTATTCGCCCAGCGTCGTCCAGGTGATGTCGTATTTCAGATCGCCCTGGCCGGCTTTCGAGGCGCGCTTCATCTCCTCGTTCCACGGGCCCATTGACGACTCGCCCAATACTTCAAGCGTGACCCCCTGAAAGATGTCGCTCATGCTCCGCGGATCGACCAACAGCGTCACTTCCGCGTGGCTCAGCATGTTGATGAAGCCCGGCGCGATCGCGAGGCCCGTCGCGTCGATCGTCCGCTTCGCCGATACGCCGGACATATCCCCGACCGCCGCAATGCGGTCGCCGCGAATCCCAAGGTCCGCACGGATCGGCGCGGCCCCGGTCCCGTCGTAGATCGCGCCGTTCGCGATTACTAGGTCGTAGCTGGAGGGCACCTGCGCCAGCGCAGCCAGCGGCGCCAGCAGTCCACACAAACAGAACCTCAGCGCGCGAAAACACATCGATCGCTCCTGCCCTGAAAATAGCATGACGCGGTTTCGTGCTGTTCCGAAAACATCCAACCTGTCATTGCAAGGAGACCGCGACGAAAGAGTCTCTTTCGCAAGAGTAAATCTCGTTTCGCGGCCGACGAAGCCCTCTCAACTGCTCGCGACCCAAGCCCGCAAGCCCCCTTTACTCCGTGAAGTGTTTCCATGCGTATTCTTGCAACGCCGAGGTAAATTGCTGCACCTCTTCGGCCGTCAAGGTTTGTTGGGCCGCATTGAGAAACGCCGACCACTTGAAGCGAAGCACCTTTAGCTCGCTTGCGGCTGACAGCGTCGCCGATCGCTGTTTCGTCGGGCTGATGTGGGCAATTTCGCCGATCACGTCCGGCGCAGAAGCGACGAACTCGGGCTGGCCTTCCTTAAGAACGCGCACGTCGCCGTCGAGCAGCACATACCCTTCGTCGTTCGAGGCCTGGCCCCTCTTGAAAAGCACGGTATCTGTAGGGACCCGTTGCGGCGAGGCCACTCCGAGGAAGATATCGGCCATCTTGGCGCGAAGCGGCGGCGACAGCCCATGCAACACCGCCAACTGCAACACCCGTTCCCGCGCCTCTTCCTTGGTCATTTCAGCAACTCCAGACTGAAGCATAGCCTAGGCACTCGCGCGCCCCGATGCAAATGGACGCCCACCTCGAAAAATTCCGCGCGCATAGACTATTATCGGCGGCGGAATACGGCGAAAGGGCCCCATGGTCACCACAATTCACTGGCTCGGAAACGGCAGCGGGCTCAATCTTGCCCTGAACAATACCAGCTTTTACATGAAAGGCGCTGGCCCGCGCCTCGCTCTTGTCGATTGCGGATTCACCGTCCCCGCGCGCCTCGACGCGCTCGGACTCATCGGTAGCGTCACCGACATCATCGTCACGCACCTCCACGCCGACCACGTCGGCGGACTCGAGACCCTTGGCTCGCTGCTGTATTACGCCATGCGCCGGCGCGGGGCCGAACTCCCCACGCTCCATCTCGCCACCGACGACCTCGCGCAGCAATTGTGGGAACGCTCGCTAAGCGCGGGCATGGCCCACGGCAGCGACGACGCGAACCAACCCATCAACGCGACGCTGACGACGTATTTTCAGGTGAGCACCGGCCCCGTCGCCCGCATCGAGGGCCTGCCCGCCGCCACTTTCCTCCCCACCCGCCACATTCCGAACATGCCCAACTACTCGCTACGCTTCGACAATGGCGTCTACTACTCCGCCGACTGTCGCGACATGCCGCCCTTCGACGCCGACCTTATTTTTCAGGACGTCCACTTCCAGCCGCCCTTCGACGACGAAGTCCACGCAGCCTACCTCCGTCTTCGCGACGAAATGCCGGCTGCGGCGCGAAAAAAGACGTGGCTTGTCCATCTCGGTAATGGCTACGAAAACTTCTCGCCGGAGAAGGACGGCTTTGCGGGCTTCGTGAAGCAGGACCAGGAATTTCGGGTGTAAACCCGTGATCGCCACCGGGTGCCACCCCTAAGCTCCGCTT
>VFKU01000743.1 GCA_009885415.1 Rhodothermota bacterium | reverse complement strand
TGGTAGTACAGGTATCCGTCGGGACCGTAATCGAAACCATTCGCGCTGTGGTGAGTGTCGGCCGAGTCCAGGCCGCTCAAGAGCACTTCGCGCACGTCCGCCACGTCGTCGCCGTCCGTGTCTTTCAGGAACCAAAGATTCGGCACCGACGCTACGATCACGCCGCCGTTCCAGAAGGTGAATCCGGTGGGATTGTGGACGTAGGCGAAGGTGATGAGCTTGTCCGCCACGCCGTCGCGGTTCTCGTCGGGCAGGATCACCAGGCGATCGAGCATCGGCTGATCAGGCTGCCATTTCGGATAGGTCTGCCACACCGCCGCCCAGAGGCGGCCTTTCGTGTCCACGTCCAACTGCACCGGGTTGACGAATTCCGGAAACATCGCTTCCGAGGCGAAGAGATTGGCGGCCATGCCCTTTTCCAAAGTGAAGGTCGCGGCGCCGTCTTCCGGCCGCACGAATTTGTGCCCGCCGCTGTCGTCGCGCTTGTCGGGGCTCGGCTCCAGGTTCGTCACCACCATGATGGGGTTCGGGACATTGCTGTCGTCCGGCTTGATGGCCTTTCCCTTCGTGGCCGCCCAGATCACCTGGTCGCGATTGGCCGTTTTGATGTCGAGCATCACCAGCTCGTGCTGTAGCACCTCCCGGTTGGTCTGCCCGTCGACAAAGGCCAAGGGGGCCCGCGTGCCCCAGACGTCGTTGCCGTCCGTGGCGCGATAGCGGTTGAACCAGCACCAGTTCTTTTCCAGCACCGCGGCGCGCAGCGCGTCCGCGTTGCTCGAATCGGCCTCGCCGGACAATTCTTCCACGATCAGCTTGGCGACGGCCTGATTGCCGGCTACGTTCAAATGAGCGCCATTGATCGTAAGCGACTCCTCCGTCTTTTCATAAAGTTCGAGCGAAGGATAATAGAGATCAACAAAGGCCACTTTCTTTCTACGCGCGACACTGGCCATCGCATCCGTGTACGCCGAGAGCCAGCGGTTAATCTCCTCGCCGTCCGGGAAATTCGGCGTGTGCAAATTCTCGAAAGCGACCGGAGAAAACAACACGATTCGCGGCTCTGACTCGCCGTTGTATCGTTTCGTGCGCGTCTCGTCGATAAACGCAGACAACTCCTCCTTGAAACGCTCCGGGTCGTGCCCGTAGGACTCGTTGTATCCGAAGAACGCGAAGAC
>VFKU01000497.1 GCA_009885415.1 Rhodothermota bacterium | reverse complement strand
GACGTAGTACCAGTGCAGGTTGACGTGGTCGAAGTGGCCCGTGCGCATCGCCTTGACGATGATCGGGCAGGGGCCGTGGGTGGAGAAGCCGATATCGCGGATGCGCCCTTCCCGCTTCCAGCGCTGCGCGAGGTCCATGCACTTGAGCGTGTCCTCAAGCGTCTCGTCGTCGTTAATGCCGTGAAACGAAAAAATATCGAGATAATCCACGCCGAGGAGGCCGATGCTTTTCTCGAAGGTGGCCTCGAACTTCTTGACGTCCGGCATCGGGCCGACTTTCGTCTGAAGGATCAGCTTTTCGCGCGGGAGTTTGGGGATGACCTTGCCGAGCTGGAACTCGCTCGTGCCGTAGCCGCGCGCGGTCTCGATGTGATTGACGCCGAGATCGAAGGCGTGCAGAATGCAGGCTTCGAGGTTGGTTTGGCTCTCGTCGCTGACGGGGTCGTCGGTCTTCCACGACTGTTGATAGCGCATGCCGCCGCAACTGATGACTGGCATTTTCAATTCGGTCTTGCCGAAACGACGGTACTTCATGCGGACTCCCGGGTCCCGCGCCTCCCGCGCGGCCCCGCCAGATTACTTCGCCGCCGCGCGCAATTCCAGCCCGTGCACGAGTTGCACGAGATCCTCGGGGCGGAAGGGTTTTAGGACGAAGCCGTCGGCGCCGCACTCGCGCAGTAGATCGAGGTTTCGATCGATGGGTTTCGCGGTGACCATGTAGACCTTGATGCCCTCGAGGGCAGGGTTCTGCTTGAGCCTGCGGCAGGTCTCCCAGCCGTCCATGCCGGGCATGGCGATGTCGAGCAGGACCAGCCCGAACTCGCGGCTGGCGGCGCGCTCGAGGCCCTCCTCGCCGGAGGGGCAGGTCTCCGTCTCGTAGCCCTCGGCGGTGAGGCAGCGCCCGATGAAGGTGAGGATCTCCGGGTCGTCGTCGATGCAGAGCACCTTGTTGCCGATGGGATCGCCCGTGCGCACGCCGCGGTTCATGGCATTGTGAATGCCGCTGAGCAGGGTGCTCTTGCGGAAGTTGCTCTTGATGCGCGCGGCGACGGCGCCCCGGTGCCGTTCGTACAAGGCGTCGTCGGCCGTCAAGAGGAGAATCGGTATGCTCTTCGCCACGGGATGCGCCTGAATTTCATTCAGCACCGGCTCGTCCTGCGCGGCCTCGTCGGCGTCGAACATGATGCAGTCGGGGCTGTGGCGCTCCAGGAGATCGATCGCGCGATCGAGCGTGGTGGCGTGGATCATGTCCATGCCTTCCGCCTGTAAAAGTTGCCGCACCTGATTGCTCAGCGCGCGGTCGCGCGTAATAAGTTCCACGAGCGTGTGCGTCTCCTGATCGGCGGCCGGCCGCGCGGGCCCGGCCGTCTCCGCCAGACTCAGCACAAATCGGAAGGTGCTCCCCTTCCCCACTTCGCTCTGGACGGAAATGGTGCTGCCGTGCAGGCGGACGATGTCGTGCACGATGGCCAGCCCGATGCCGGTGCCGCCGTACTTGCGCGTGGACGACGCGTCGTACTGGTAGAAGCGTGTGAAGATTTTGTCGAGCGCCTCCTTCGGGATGCCGATGCCGGTGTCGGAGACGGTCACTTCGACCTCGCGCGTGCTGACGGCAAGTTTCACATCGACGCGGCCGCCGGCCGAGTTGAACTTGAGCGCGTTCGAGAGCAGATTGTTGAAGACCTGACCCATCTTCCCCTTGTCGCCCTCGACGGGGACCTTGCCCTCGGGCGCCGTCAACGTGACGGAGATGCCCTGGCTGTCCGCGAGCGGCTTCACCACCTGCAAGCTTGCGCGGGCGCAGTCGGCGAGGTCGAAGGTGTCGAAGATGAGGCGCTCGTCGCCGCGGTGGAGGCGCGAGAAATCGAGCAGGTTTTCGATCAAGGTCACTAGTTTCTCGACATTGCGCAGACTGATTTCGAGGAATTCCTGCTGGGTCTTGTTGATCGCACCGGCCTTCCCGGCGAGGATCATGTCGGTGTACCCCATCACGGAGACCAGCGGCGTGCGCAGCTCGTGCGAGACGTTCGACAGTAGGTTGGTCTTCATTTCGTCGAGCGTCTTGAGTTCGTCATTGGCCTCGGCGAATTTTTCGCGGGCGCGGCTCACTTCTTCGAGCGACAACTGCAAGTTCATCAGCAATTGCGCGTTTCGGATGGCGGCCGCGAGGTGCGGCGCCATCTGTTCGAGGGTCTCGGCGTGGGCCTGGGTGAAGGCGGCGGGCATCTTTGCGCCGAGGTTCAGCGTGCCGATGATGCGGCCGGTCGCGTACAAGGGGACGCACAAGCAGCTCCGCACGAACTCGGGGAACTGCTCGGCGGAAAACTCGCGCGAGGCGCGGAGATCCTCGACCCGCAAGCAGCGCCGCTCGCGCGCGACCCAGGCGGCATAGGAGTTCTGCGCGTCCAGTCTGAAGGTGTAGCCCGGCCCGACGGCCTCTTCGGGCCACAACTGGCGGCCGTCGAAGCTCAGGCCCGTCTCGGCCATGAGCGCGACGCAAGCGTAGTCGAAGCGGACGAGTTTGCGTAGCTCCGCCACAAGGCTTTCGTAGAGGCGGCCCGCCTCGAGGCTGGAATTGATCACGTTGGCGATTTGGTTGATCGCGCTGATGCGCTCGGAGCGTTCACGCGCGTCCTGCTCGAGGCGGACGCTCTTGGTGATGTCGCGCATGTTGCCTTCGAGGCCGATCACCTGCCCGTGCTCGTCGATCATGCGGTCGCGCGTGAGCTCGACGCAGATGGTCCGGCCGTCCTGCCGGCGCATCCACACGCGCGTGCGCTCGTCGCCCTCCGGTAGTTCAAGCCCGGCGGACGAGGGGTCCAACTCGACGAGATCGATGAACATGTCACGCAGGTTTCGGCCGATCGCCTGCTCGACGCTGTCGAAGCCGAGGATTGCCACGCAGGCCGGATTGAGGAAGGTGAGGTCACCCTGGTTGTTCGTCTGGTAGATGCCGTCGCGCAGGGAGTGCACGAGGCTGCGGTGCTTTTCTTCCGAGGCCTCGAGCTGCTGCATGTTCTTGTTCAGCGTGAGCGCCATGCGGTTGAAGGACTGCGCGAGTTCTTCGATTTCGTCGCCGGTGTCTATTTTTAATTTCAGGTCGAAATCGCCCTGGCGGATGATTTGCGCGCCTTCGTTGAGCAGCGAGAGGGGGCGGACGATGTTGTTGTGCACATTGCGATACGCGCGCACGCACAACACGGTAATGGAAAACACGCAACCGGCGAGCGCGAACAGCGCGAGTTCGTTGATGGTTTCGAAAACAAGCGCCGTGGGCCGGTAGGCGATAAACCAGACGCGATAATTGTTAAAGCGCATGCCGTTCAGGTGCTGGTAGGCCAGCAGCACGTCCTGTGCGAGGGCGTTTGGCGTTGCGCGATAGTTTCTGATCAGCAGCGACCCGGAGTCGGGGTGTTCGGTCAATCGCTTTTCGAGCGCGGGATCAATGAGCGCCACCGAAATCTTCGGGCCGTCGTTGCCTGAATTCGGGCCCAGCACCGTGTTGATAATCGCGCCCGTCGGCAGGCCCACGGCCATTTGGTACTCGTTCAAACGGCCGGCTTCGTCGCGGCGAAGCACCGTGTCGCCGAGAGTAAAACGCAGGATCGAGTCGATGCCGATCTGGACATTGAGGTAGCCGAGGATTTCCTTGGTCGTTCCCCGCATGACCGGGGCGAGGATGCTCCCCACGAAACGCTCGGAGCCCTGTGAACTGAAGTTGGTGAACTGCGCCTCGTCCGGAGGATCCAATTGGATCGGCCCGAGGTCGGTCTTTATTTTCGGATCGCCAAACCCGTAGACGAGCTTGCCCGCGAGCGTGTATACCGCAACCACGGGCGGGCTGTCCTGCGCGTCTGCGGACTGCCAGGCGAGCAAGGGCCCGCAGGCTTCGTTGAAGAGGCGGACCGAATCCGAGGACGTGTCCACCGGTCCGGATTGAGCGCTCTGGAGCAAGGCCGCCACCGCTGGATCGGCGGCCAGCCCCTTCGCGAGGCGCAGCCGGCCGAAGCTCTCGCGCGCCAGACCGTCCGCCGTTTTCCCGGCGACAGTGAGCAGCGTCTGTTGGACGGCCGCGCTTTGGCCACGGCGGACCGTCAAGTACCCCAAGGCCAGGATGATGGAGATCGGCAGGATGCCCACCCACAGGATCGAGGTGAGAATCTTGCGCTCGATGCCGGCCCGTGCGCGACGTCGCTTCATTCGGCCCCCGGGGTAAAACTTACTCGACCGGCCGGCCCTTGCCGATCAGGTCCTCGACCTTCTCTTGAAGTTGGTCCACCTTGAAGGGCTTGGGCAGATATT
>VFKU01000006.1 GCA_009885415.1 Rhodothermota bacterium | reverse complement strand
CGCGCAGGCCCGCCGCCTCGGCTTCGAGGTAAAGCACCTGGCCAATCAGCCCCGCCTCCCAAAAGAGCCGCCGGTAAAACCACGCGCCTTGTTCGCGCAGCGAGGCGTCGAAACGCGCGATCATCCCAAGGCTGAACGCGCCCGCGCCGACGATGTCCTGCGTGCAACTGACCTGCGCGGCCAGGCCACGACAGTCGCCGCTGGCGAGGTGATAGAGCGGAAGCTCGGACGGACAGCCCGGCGGCGGCGTCCAGATGAACTCCCGGCGCATCGAGGCCTTGAGCAGCCCGGCATCGTGCTCGTCCCTCACCAAAAAGTACAGCCCCGGCGCGAGCCCCTCGACGCGGTGCACGAAAAGTCCCAGGTGAATCGCCGGTGCATAGGACCACGCGTCGAAGGGCGGCCGCGAAAACCGCGGCATCGCGCGTTCGAGAAGCAGGTAAAAATCCTCGCGCGACATTCCGCGAACGCCGTCCATATCAACCGCGCTGCGCCGTTGCCGGAAAATTCGCGCCGATGACGCGCTGGTTGCACGCGCTCCGCCGGAGAGGCCTGCTGGCGATACCAAGGGGGCACGTGCGGCCGATCCCGTCGTGGGTTTCTCGGTCGCCTGTGCGACGTCCTCGATGATCGGCCACTCGACATGGTCGTTGCTCAAGCGGTTGGCCGCGCCGTACCAGGAGGCGCGGGCAATCTCGGCAATGGCCTCGTCCGGCAAGGTGTCCGGCAAGGTGTCGCCACGAGGCCCGGTGACGATCGCGACTAGGAGGTCGGGGTGCTCTATTTCGGCCCCGGAGAAATCCCCAATACGATTGAGGCCGAGCGCCGCGGCGATCGCTTCGTCGCCGAGCGCATCTAAAACAATGCAACGCCACCCGAGCGCCGCGGCTGCATAGCGCAACGCCCCGAGCGCGTGGCCCACGTCGTGGTTGCAGTAGCGGAACGCGCGCTCACCGTATTTCCACGCCTCGCGCCAATGTATCGAGGACAGCCCGGCGAAAAACGTGCATGCCGGAAAATCGCCCGCGAGGCGCGTCCAGGTCTCGGGAGAAAATGCGCAGCGCTGTTCGAGTGCATGCTCATCCGCGCGATAGTGGTAGACACCCGGTTGCGCGGAAATCTCCTCGATCTCAGAGATGATCAGATAGCCTTCGGTCGGGTGCAGGTTCCCGCTCGAGGGATTGCAGCGAAGCTTCCAGCTCGAGCCGCCCGCGGATTTCGTCGCCGAGATCGCGAGCGAGTATTCGAGGAAGCGCCCGATTGCATCGGCATTGAGCGGCTGCGCCGGAATCGCACCGCCGTAGAGCGCTTCGTAGGTCGGCGTGGGGTCGTCGTCGCTAAACGGCAACTCAAATACACGCGCGCCGTCGAACCGCCGAAAAGGATCCGGCTGCGTCGCCCAGTCCAGGTAGCCCGGTCCGCGCGCGGACCGCGTGAAGTCGTGCTTGGTCCGGTCGTGATAAGCGATGACCCGCGCGAGATCGGTGTCCGTCGGCTCCGGCGTCACCGGTCTCGCTCCAAGGCCATCGCGAGGAATTCGGCGAGGTGCAGCGGGCGGCGCGGCGTCATGTGCTCGATCTGCTGGCGGCAGCTCGTGCCGGAGGCGACGACAATCGCGTCATCGGGCGCGGACTCGAGTTGCGCCGAGAGCAGGCGGCCCAGCGCGGACGAGAGTTCGTATTTTTCTTCGAGCGCGCCGAAGGCGCCCGCCATGCCGCAGCAGGCCGTGTTCAGCGTGCGCGCCTCGCAGCCCGGCACGCGCGCGGCCACGCGCTGCGTCACGCCGGGATCCGTCAACGCCTTCGCGTGGCAGTGCGTGTGAATCGTCACCTTCGACGGCAGCGGGCCGAAACGCAAGGGGCCGCCGCTGTCGAGGATTTCTTCGATGACTTGCTCGAAAAGACGCGCGCGGCCGCGCAGGTTCGCCGCACCGAGCACGTCGAGTTCGCGGTAATCGTCGTAGACCATCGAAAAACAGGAAGGCTCAAGAAAAACAATCGGCGTGTCCTCGCCGAAACGCGCGAGGAGATTCGCGTTGTGCTCGGCCCATTCCTCGGCGAGGTCGAGCCGGCCCAGACTAAAGACCGGGCGCCCGCAGCACACGCGCCCGGCGGGCAATACAACCTCGAAACCGGCCGTCTCGAGCACTCTCACCGCAGCGATTCCGATCTCGGGCTCGTAATGCCGCACGAAGCAGTCGTCCCACAGAACGATTTTCCCGCGCGTTCCACTCGAGGTCGGCGCGCGGCGCGCGAACCAGCGGTCAAAGCGTTGACGCGCGAATTGCGGCAGCGGCCGCGCCGCGGCGAGGCCCAGCGTGCCCTGCATCGCGCGACGGACGGGGCCAAACGCGAGCGATGCGTTCGCCAGGCCGGGAAAACGGCTGCCCATCGCGCCGATCAGGTCCACACGGCTCAGCAGGCGGTCGCGCAGCGGCAGGCCCGAACGCGCGTGTCGCGCATGTAGCAGTTCCACTTTCAGCAACGCAAGGTTCACGTTGCTCGGGCACTCGGCCGTGCAGGCTTTGCACGAGAGACAATTGCTTAGAGCATCATTTAGCTCGGCAGACGCGAGCCCACCCTTCAATCCGCCCTCGAGCGCGGCGCGAATGATATTCGCGCGTCCGCGGGTCGACATGATTTCCTCACCCGTCGCGATATACGTCGGGCACATCGTCGGCGCGTCTTTCCGGCAGCCGCCGCAGCCGTTGCACTGTTCGAGGTTGCCGAGGAAAGAGCCGTCCTTGAACGCGAACTCGAGCTTGGGCGTGAAGGGCAGAGTCAACACGTGTCCCGGGCAGCCGCGCAGGTTGGTGTCGAGGGTGTAGCGGCCGTCAGAAACGATCTTCCCTGGATTAAAAATATTTTTGGGATCGAAGGCGGCCTTGATCTCCCGCATCGCCGACATCAGTGTAGGGCCCACATGCGATTCGAGAAATTCCGTGCGCGCGATGCCCACGCCGTGCTCCGCGGAGATTGATCCTTTGAACTGCCGCACCAGCGCCGAGACCTCGTCGCCCAACCTCCTGAATTTACGAAGATCCTCGGCCAAATGCAGATCGAGCACAGGCCGCACATGCAGGAGACCCGCGGCGGCGTGACCGTAGAACGAGGCTTCCAGCCCGAGCGGTTGCAACAGACCCATGAGCGCGGCGACGTAGTCCGCGAGGTCGCGCGGCCGCACGCAGGTGTCTTCGATGCCGGTCGCCGGCTTGGCCGCGCCAATACGCCCGGTGAGCAGCGAGAGCCCTGCCTTGCGCACGCCCCAGATCGCCTCCATCTCATCGGCGAGCGTGAAGGTGCGCGTGCGCAGGCCGAGGCGCCTCCGGCGCAGATCCTCGAGCGGCCCCTCGATGTTGTCGAAAAACTCTACCAGCAGGATCGCCTCGCAGGGCGCTTCGTCGAGCCCGAGCAGGGCGCGTCCTCGCCGAAACGCGAGCTGGCCCCGGGTCTGCTCGAAGAGGACGCGGTCGATGTGTTCAATCGCCGCCGGCCGCAGCTCGAGCAACCCGACCGCGGCGTGCATCGCTTCCGCGACGCTCGCGAAGGCAATCACGCCGAGGCCCTTGCGCGCGGGCAACGGATGGAGATGCAGCGTCGCGCCGGTGATCAGCCCGAGCGTGCCCTCGCTGCCGCCGATCAGCCAGCGCAGCTCCGGGCCGCTGCGCAGCCAGTCCTCGATGCCGTAGCCCGGCCACCGCTTGAGCAGGCCGGGCGGCATCCGCGCGTCGAGTTCGTCGCGACAAGGTCCGAGAATCTCCGCGACCCGCGCGTGCACTTCCGGAAGCCCGTGCGCGCCTGGGCCAATGGTTTCGCAGCGGCCGTCGGCGAGCACGAGATCGATCGCGCGGACGTGGTCCGCCGTCGTGCCGTACACGGGCACGTGCGATCCGGAAGAATTGTTCGCGATCATCCCGCCCAAGGTCGCGCGCGAACTGGTCGCGACGTCCGGCCCGAAGCGTAGGCCGTGGGGCCGGAGAAACGCGTTCAACTGATCAAGAACGACGCCCGGCTCGACATGGACCGTGCGCGCTTCGACATCGAGCTGCGATATTTTCCGGTTGTATCGCGCCAGGTCGACCACAAGCCCGTCGCCCAACGCACCGCCGGCCAGGCCCGTGCCCGCCCCGCGCGGAGTCACGCTCAGCCCGTCTGCCGCCGCGGCCTGAACAATCGCCGAAGCGGCCTCCGGCGACGCCGGAAACGCGACGGCCTGGGGCTCAATCTGGTAGATCGAGGCGTCGGTCGCGTACAGCCGGCGCGTGAGCGCGTCGAAGCGGATGTCGACGCCGGAGCGGGCGAGATCGCGAAGGGTGGAATGGGACGTGGACACCTTCCGAGTTTAACACAGCCCCAAAGGGGACCTCGCTACGCGATCGCGGCGGGCAGACGGAAATGCACGTCTTCGTGCACGAGCTCGAACTCGACGACTTCGCAGGGGCCGAGACGGCGCAGCGCGGCGATGACATCCTGTACGAGGCGCTCGGGCACGGAGGCGCCCGAGGTGACCAGCACTGTACCAATGCCGTGCAGCCATTCGTCGCTAATCATTGCAGCGCTGGGAATCAGATAACTCGGCTTGCCGTATTCCGCCGCAATCTCGGCGAGCCGTGTGCTGTTTGCGCTCTCGCGATCGCCCACCACCAGCACTAAATCGGCCTGCGCCGCCAGCGAACGCACCGCAGCCTGACGATTCGACGTGGCGTAGCAGATGTCGGCCTTCGGCGGCCCCTGAATTTTCGGGAAGCGTTTGCGCAGCGCGGCGACGACCACGTCGCAGTCCTCGACGCTGAGCGTAGTCTGCGTGATGAAGGCGACCTTGTTCTCGTCGGGCACTTGCAGCGCTTCGGCCTCGGCGACGGTCATGATCCGCCGAATGTGTTCCGGCGCCCAGCCCATCGTGCCGACGGTCTCGTCGTGCCCTTCCTCGCCCACGAGGACAATGGTGAAATCCTTCGAGGCGAAGCTCCGGGCTTCGTAGTGGACCTTCTCCACCAGCGGGCAGGTCGCGTCGATGACTTCAAGCTTGAGGCGCTCGGCGTGGTCCCAGCGCTCTGGCCCGACGCCATGCGCGCTAAACAGCAGGTGCGATCCGGCGGGCACTTCGTTTAGGTCCTTCACGAAGACGGCGCCCTTGCTGCGCAGCTCGTCCACCACCGCTTTGTTGTGCACGATGTCGTTCAGCACGTAGACCGGCGCGCCGTGGCGCTCGAGCGCCTGCTCGACGCAGACGATCGCGCGTTCGACGCCCGCGCAGAAGCCGCGCGGTTTGGCCAGGAGAATCTTCATCCGTCTATGCGAACGCCGCCGCGCACGGGCAAATTCCCGCGCCGCCTAGCGACCCATCGTCTTGCCGTCGGACTTCAGATCGATGCACGCCTGCTTGACGCGCGCCGCCATGTTCGCGCGCGCGGCCTTGAGATACGCGCGCGGGTCGTAGGCTTTCTTATTGCCGACTTCGCCGTCGATCTTCAGCACGCCGTCGTAATTCTTCATCATGTGATCGGCGATCGGCCGCGTGAAGGCGTACTGGCAGTCCGTGTCGACGTTCATTTTCACCACGCCGTAATTCAAGGTCTCATGGATTTCTTCCTGCGTCGAGCCGGAGCCGCCGTGAAACACGAGCCAGAACCAGGCCTGTGCGCCGTACTTCTTCACGACGGCGTCCTGCCCGTTCTTGAGGATTTCCGGTTTCAGCTTCACGTTGCCCGGCTTGTACACGCCGTGGACGTTGCCGAAGGTCGCCGCGAACATATACTTGCCGCCCGCCACCTTCGCCATCGCCTCATGCACCGCCACCATGTCTTCCGGCGTCGTGAAAAGCTTTTCCTTGGGCGCGTGCGTGTTGTCGATGCCGTCTTCCTCGCCGCCGACCACGCCCGCTTCGATTTCGAGGATTTGATTGTTCTTCTGCATCCGCTTCATCAATCCGATGGCCGTCTCCATGTTCTTGTCGAGCGGCAACTCACTCCCGTCGAACATGTGACTCTGGTAAAGTGATATCTTTCCTTCCTTGCGGCGGCGTTCCGTCTCTTCGATCAGCGGCATCATGAAACCGTCGATCTTCGCAGGCACGCAATGGTCCGTGTGCAGCGCGATGTTCACGTCGTACTGCTCGGCCGTGCGGTGCGCGTGCTCGGCAATGGAGATCGCGCCGACCGACATCTTCTTGGGGCTGCCCGCCGCGAACTCCGCCGCGCCCGAGGACACCTGGATGATGCCGTCGCTCTTGGCCGCGGCGAAACCCTCCAGCGCGGCGTTGACCGTATCCATGTTGAAAACGTTAATCGCCGGATACGCGAACTTTCCCTGCTGCGCACGCTCGAGCATCGCGCAGTACTTCTCGAAATCAACGACGGGCATCTGCCGCACCTTTTCCTGGTGGGCGCTAGGGTTCCCTTCCGGGGCGCACCGGCAGCGCCGGGAAAGCCGTCTGCGCGGGCGGATTATAGCGAATCGGGGTGGGGCAGTTGTAGGCGTCGGCCGGACACACGGGACGAAACGAAAAACGGCCCCGGCCGGAGCCGGGGCCGCTGTGCAATCGAAGAGTATTACTTCGCGGCGGCGAGCTCGATCTTGAAGGAAACCTTTTTCTTCTCCCACGCGAGGTAGGCCGTGGCGGAAGTAGTGCTGAGGTCGTCGAAGCCGTAGCGCAGCCACTCCTCGTGCGGGCCTTCGCCGGGCGTCACTTCGACGCGGAGCGCATCGTTTTCCTGCTTGTACCGGAAGCTGCCCCAGCCGGCGGAGTCTTTGTTGAAAATCAGCGTCCATTTTCCGTCGGTCGGAATAATGTGGAACCCGTACTTCCCGGCGGGCAGCGGCTGGCCTTCGATCATCACGTCGGCCTCGAACTCGAACACGGTATTTTCGTTCGCGCCTGCGCGCCACGGCATCGGCTTGCCGTTGTACGGCACGATGCTCGTGTTCCAGATTTCCCGGCCCTTCACGCCCGGCCGGCAATACGTCACTTTGACGTCGCTCAGGCCGATGCGCTGGACGGTCTGCGCGGCGGGGCTGACGTCAATCCGGCGCTTTTGGTCCTGCGCTCTGGCGTATTGCATCGCGCCCAAGCCGATGACCGCCGCCGCCACGGTCGCGATTCCCCAACGTACCCACTTCGTATTCATGCCGTTTCTCCTTTTCCTGCGTTTGGTTGCCCTCGTTATAACCCAAATATTCCGGCCGGTTCCATGCCTCAACGCGATGCCGCGGAAGCCTCCGGATTCTTCTCCTGCGCGATCCATTCGTTGATGTGCTGTTCGAGCACGTCGAATTTCTCGCCCAGCACCGCCTGCGCGAGAAGATAAAGTTTCATCGGCGTGGCCCCGTCCGGCAATCGAAGAATTCGATCAGTATACCGCATGAACGGAGTCCGCGCGGGCTTGTTCGCGTTCGCATCCGAACGTATACTTTGGCGCAATTCTGACGCCTCCAAGGAGTGATCGCATGGCCGCAGTAAAGACGCTTCCCCCGCGCACCAAAGTCAAGACGCAAGATACCTGGGACCTCGCGCCCTTGTTCAAAGACGACGCCGCGTGGCGCGCCGCGTTCAAGAAAATGGAAAAACTAATCCCCGGCTACGAAAAATTTCGCGGCAAGCTCGGCGATTCGGCGAAAGCCGTCCGCGCGTGTTTCGATTTTGACGTCAGCTTCGAGAAGCTGGGCGAAGGAGTCGGGTCCTACACCTTCCTCAAACAGTCCGAGGACATCGCCAACAGCGTCTATTCGGGGATGGTGCAGGAATACACCTTCGTGGCGACGCGCGCCTCGGAGGCCGCCAGCTTCATCGCGCCCGAGCTCCAGGCGCTGCCGAAGAAGAAGCTCGACGCCTACCTTAAGGCGCCGGAACTCAAACCCTACCGGCTTTCGCTCGAACGCCTCGCGCGCTACAAGCCGCACGTACTCAGCACCGCCGAAGAACGCCTGCTCGCCATGCAAGGCCAGATCGCCGGCACCGCCAGCCGCATCTTCTCGCAGTTGACCGACGCGGACTTCAAATTTGGCAATGTGAAAGACGAGACCGGCGCCGAGGTCGAGCTGAGCCAGGGCAACTTCCGCGTGTTTCTCGAATCGCGCAAGCGCTCGGTGCGCCAGGCGGCCTTTGAAAAGTTCTACGCGACCTACGAGGGCCACAAGAACGCCATTGCCGCGTCGCTCAGCTCGTCCGTCTTGCAGGACGTCTACGCCGCGCGCGCGCGCAACTACCCGAGCGCGCTCGAAGGCGCGCTCTTCCCGGACAACGTGCCGCCCTCCGTTTATACCAGCCTCATCGCGGCGGTGCGCGGCAACATCGACACCATGTACCGCTATCTCGCGCTGCGCAAGCGCGTGCTCAAGCTCAAAGCGATCCACAATTACGACACTTATTGCCCGCTGGTCGATCTGCCTAAGACCCACATCCCCTACGAAAAAGCCGCGCAGCAAGTGGGAGAGGCCGTGCGGCCGCTGGGCGACGACTACGCGAACACGCTCCACGACGGACTCGTCCGCGGCCGCTGGGTGGACCGCTACGAGAACCGCGGCAAGCGCTCCGGCGCCTTCTCGGCGGGCGGCTTCTCCGGCCCGCCGTACATCCTGATGAACTACAAGGCCCAGATGCTCGACAGCATGTTCACGCTCGCGCACGAGGCCGGCCACTCGATGCACACGTACTACAGTGCGCGAAACCAGCCCTTCCAGTATTACAACTACACCATCTTCGTCGCCGAGGTCGCCTCGACCTTCAACGAGCAACTGCTCGGCCACTACTTGATGGATCAGGCGCGCGACAAGGCGCGCCGGGCCGAGCTCGTCTGCCGCGAGATCGAGGAAATCCGCGGCACGATCGTTCGGCAGACGATGTTCGCCGAATTTGAAAAAGTAATCCACGAAATCGCCGAGCGCGGCGAACCGCTCACCGTCGACCGGCTGCGCAAGGAATACCGCGCGCTGCTTGAGTTCTATTTCGGGCCGGACTTCGTCATCGACGAAGTCCTCGATCTCGAGGGTCTGCGCATCCCGCATTTCTACCATGCTTTCTACGTCTACAAGTACGCCACCGGCCTGAGCGCGGCGATCGCCCTCAGCCAGGGCGTGATCCACGGCGGCAAGGCGGAGCGCGACCGCTACCTGAATTTTCTCAAGGGCGGCTGCTCGCAGTACCCGCTCGATCTCCTGCGCGACGCGGGCGTGAACCTTTCGGAGCCGGGGCCAGTACAGGCCGCGATGAAACGTTTTTCGGAACTTGTGAATGAACTGGAAGGGTTGGTTGCATGACCGCCATGAATCTGCGCCGTTGGACATTTGGAGTGGTAGGGGCCTTCGTTGCGGCGGCGCTGTGCGCGGGCACCGATGCTCAAGGGCAGGCAGCCGCCTTGGGCGGCCTGGATCGCGCGGGCCCGGCCTACACGACGCATCGGGAGAGCAGCAGCAACGCCGACATGGACCGGAATGGCGACGCGCGCTCCATCGCGCCGGGCGAGACGATCGTGCTGGGAGAACTCGAGGGGCCGGGCCGGGTCACGCATATTTGGTGCACCGTGGGCTCGGACGACATTTTCTATCCGCGCGCCTTGGTCGTGCGAATGTATTGGGACGGCGCGGCGGAGCCGGCCGTCGAGGCGCCGCTGGGCGACTTCTTCGCGGTGGGCCACGGCGCGCATGTGGATGTTTCGTCAGCCGTGGTGTCGGTGTCGTCGGATGGCCGCGCGCGAAATTGCTATTGGCCGATGCCATTCGGAAAATCCGCGAAAATCACCGTGACCAATGAATCCAAAGACCACAAGACGGACTCGTTCTACTATTACCTCGACTGGCAAAAACTCGATGCCGCACCCGCGGACGCCCAGTATTTCCACGCGCAGTATCGGCAGGCGACGCCGGCCACGCCGGGGAACTACACCATTCTCGAGACATCCGGGCGCGGGCGCTACGTGGGTACGGTCTATTCCGTGCACCAGATGGAAACGGGCTGGTTCGGCGAAGGCGACGACTGGTTCTACATCGACGGCGAGGAGACGCCGTCATTGCGCGGGACCGGCACCGAGGACTACTTCAGCGACGCGTGGGGCTTTCGCACGATCAACGAGCCGTATTACGGCGTGCCGTTGTGGGAAGGATATTTTGTCGGCGATCGGTTGAGCGCGTACCGCTGGCACATCGACGGGCCGATCGCGTTCAACAAATCCCTGCGCGTGGCCATCGAGCACAAGGGCAGCATTTTCACCGACCAGACGCAGTTTCTCGGCCAATTCATCGAGCGATCGGACTGGATCAGCTCCGTTGCGTTTTGGTACGCGGACAACGCCGGCGGACCGACGCCGCCCCTGCCGCCGCTCGAGACGCGCCTGCCGCCGTATCGCGTGCTCAACACCGATGCGCTGACCTTCCGCGCGACGCCGCCGCAGATGATCACGAAGGGCAACGGCGGCGTGAACTACCTGCCGATGAAACCGGACGCGGCCATCGAGTTCGACTTCGAGGTGGAGAAGCCAGGACGCTACCGGATGGACGCGGTGATGATGTACGGCGTGACCGGGGGCGTCTATCAGGCGACGCTGGACGGCGCTCCACTGGGTCAGCCGATCGATTTCTGCCGCGAGGGCGAGGACCCGCTATGGACCCGCTTTGACGTGCGTGATTTGGAAGCGGGCAAACACACGCTGCGTTTCGAAGGGCGCGGGCCGTCGCCCAACCTGCGCAGCATCGGGCCGAAAATCCACGGGCTGGGGTTCATGCGCCTGGTGTTGCTGCGGCTCGAAGACATGGCCGGATACCACGAGGGAATGAACGCCGAACAGGAACGCAAAAAGGCGGAGAAAAAGTAGCCGCTATCAGCCGCCGGCAATCGCCGGGACGATCGAGATGTCGTCGCCGTCGTTTACCGCCGTGTTCTTGCCGTCCTTGAAACGGATGTCTTCCTGGTTGTGGTAGACATTCACGAAACGGCGAATCTCGCCCTTGTCGTCGCACAGCCGTTCTTTGATTCCCGGATGGCGCCGCTCGAGATCGGTGAAAAGCTCGGCGATCGTTTTGCCGCTCGCCTCGACCGTCTCATTGCCGCCGGTCAGGTTTCGCAGCGGGGTCGGTATCAGCACTTTCACAGCCATGGGTCGTGTCGTCCTTCCGCATCGCCTTTCGGCGGGTTGATCCTGGTCACGCCAGCGCAGGCTGGGCCTTCGGCACAGCCGCCCCGTGGCCGTTCCCGATTGAGTCGAACAACTTGTCAAAGGCCGCCAGGTTGGGCGCGATCGCGTCGTAGGTCGTGAATTGCCCGTCGAGGCATTCCTTGGTCTTCAGCCCGTTACCGGTGATACACAATACCGTACAGCCTTTGCGATCGAGCTTGCCGGTGTCGAAGAGCCGCTTCGCCGCCGCCACCGTCACGCCGCCGGCGGTCTCCGCAAAAATCCCTTCGCACTCGGCCAACATACGGATCGCCGCGACGGTTTCCTCATCGCTCGGGTTTTCGCTGAAGCCGCCCGAGTCCTGGATGCTGCGCGCCGCGTAGAAGCCGTCGGCCGGATTGCCGATCGCCAACGACTTCACAATCGTGTCCGGCTTCTCGACTGGGCGAATGAGATCGATCCCCTTCTTCACGGCCTGCGCAATCGGTGAGCAGCCTTCGGCCTGCCCGCCGTACATGCGGACCGGCGTGTTCTCCACGAAGCCAAGCTTCTTAAACTCGTTGAAGGCCTTCTCGATCTTGCACAGCAGCGACCCGCTGGCCATCGGCACCACGACGCTGTCCGGCAGGCGCCAGCCGAGCTGCTCGGCGATCTCGAAGCCCATCGTCTTGCTGCCCTCGGCGTAGTACGGCCTCATGTTCACGTTCGCAAAGGCCCACTTGTACTTGTCGGCCACTTCGCTGCACAGCCGGTTCACCTTGTCGTAGGGCCCGTCGACGCGGATCACGTTCGCCCCGTAAACCAGCGAACCCAGCACCTTGCCCGGCTCGAGGTCGTGCGGGATGAAGACGTAACACTCGAGGCCCGCCGCGGCGGCGTTCGCCGCGACGGAGTTTGCGAGGTTGCCCGTGCTTGCGCAGGCGACGATCTTGTATCCGAATTCCTTCGAGCGCGACAGCGCCACGCTCACCACGCGGTCCTTGAAGGAGAGCGTCGGGTAACACACGCTGTCGTTCTTGACCCAGAGTTCGCCCGTGACGCCGAGGCGATCCGCGAGCCGGTCGGCCTTCACCAGCGGTGTAAAGCCTGCTTGCGCGCCCACCGTCGGTTCGCCCACGATCGGCAGCAGCTCTTTGTAGCGCCACATGTTCGGCCCGCGCGACTCGATGACCTTGATGGTGAGGTCGCGCGCGATCGCCTCGTAGTCGTACTTGACCTCGAGCGGACCGAAATCGAATTCGCAGACGTAACGCACTTCGTCCGGCGAATACTCCTTGCCGCTCTCCCGCCCCTTCAGCGCCGTGAAATACCGCTTGCGCGCTCCCATCGAACGTTGATCCTTCTCCAGCCCGCTCCGCGGGCCAAAAACAAAACGGCCTCGTAACCCGGAGAGAGGGATACGAGGCGGACGGCGTAATCACGACGGCGGCCACTTATCTCTCCCCTACCCCCGTGCATACGGGGTGGGTCGGAGTTAGCACCTGCGCCCATTTCCGAAGAAATGAGCGTGGTTGCCGCGGTTTCACAGGGCCAGTCCCTCCACCGCTCTTGATAAGCAACTTACGAGGCTTCAAATGTTCGTGCGTACAAATGCTAGCACATGCGCATCGGGCCGCGCAAGGGTCTTATTTCGGACTGTCGCGCTGAGTGCGGTGCTGACGGCGCTTGCCGCGATACGCCAATGCGGAGTCCTTGACGCGGCCCGGAGACCTGGTGTAGCGTCGCGGGTCTGGAGGGCGACCCTATGCCGAAATACCTGATCGAGCGAGAGATTCCCGGAGCGGGCCAACTCACTCCGGCGCAATTGCAGGGGATTTCACAGACCTCCTGTGGTGTTCTGAGTAAGATGGGACCGCAGATTCAATGGCTCCAGAGCTACGTCACCGGCGACAAAATCTACTGCGTCTACATCGCGCCCAACGAGGCCGCCGTCCGTGAA
Organism: Rhodothermota bacterium; assembly: GCA_009885415.1. Taxonomy (GTDB): domain Bacteria; phylum Hydrogenedentota; class Hydrogenedentia; order Hydrogenedentales; genus VFKU01. Next base: position 5,379 of record VFKU01000006.1, on the reverse strand, counting down.
CACGCCAGCAAGGGCGGGTTCCCGGCGAACCGAGTATCGCAAGTCACCACGATGATTGATCCGACGACCGCGGAGTGACCGGGGAACCGTTTCTGCCGCTCTGTGTATAATGGGGCATGGACGCGATACCGGATCGGTACCGTTACCAAGTTGACGAGGTCGAGGCCCTGCGCGAACTCGTTGGGCAGAACCCCCGCCAACACTCGCTCAACCTCGCCATCTGCGACGACACCTCGCTGCGCAGCCTCATCGTCCAACAAATCCGCGAAGCCTTCCCCGAAGTCGAAGTCACGGCGCTCTGGCCCTACGAACGCGACGTCTTCGAATACGTCCACCAGGCCAGTTCACGCGCGCCCAAAGACGCGCTCTTCATCGCCGGCCTCGATGACGCCCTCAGCGCCAACATCGACCGCGCCGCGCTGCTCGCCGGACTCAACGCCTCCGCCCCGCGCTGGAAAGCCTGGTTCGCCTGCCCCGTCGTCTTCTGGCTCGACCGCCACACGGCAGACATCCTCCGCCTCCACGCCCGCGACTTCTGGGAATGGCAGACGGGCGTCTACCGGCTGGACGCGTAGCGAAGGTCTCGACGCGCGCCACCTCACTCCATTGTTTCCCGGCCTATTTCCCCACGAGCGCAACAAGCGTGCGTCTAGATAGAGGGACTCACTCGGCGATGGCCCTCTCCGTGGCTCTGCGTGACCCGGGGGCAGGTCGCCTACGCTTCGAGCGAGAGCGTTTCGAGAGTGGCGCGCGCGAGGGCGACAGAATCGTCGCCATCGCGGAGGGCGAGCGTAAGCGCGGCGGTCTTGTCGAAAGTTAGGCCGAGGCGATTGCCGTGCGTGGTGCGCAGGCGCTGCATCGCGGCGGCCTCGAGCGTGCCGTCGCGTGCGGCGTCGAGGGGGAAGGTGATCGTGAGTAGGTCCTTGATCGCGACGACGCGCGTCGCGCCGGCGCGCGCGGCGAGGGCGCGCACGCGCATCACTTCGAGCAGGCGCCGCACGGGGCGCGGCGGATCGCCAAAGCGGTCCTTGAGTTCCGCCGCCATCTCGTCGACTTCGGCGGTGGTCTGGATGCCGGTGATGCGTTTGTAGAGCGTGATCTTCTGCGATTCGAGTTCGATGTAGGAATCGGGGATGCCGGCGTCGGTGGTGATTTCGAAAGCGGGGAGAAGGCGTGTCTCGATCGGCTGGCCCTTGAGTTCCGCGACGGCCTCCGCGATGAGCTGCTGGTAGGTCTCGTAGCCGACGGTCTCGATGTGGCCGCTCTGCTGCGCGCCGAGGAAGTTGCCCGCGCCGCGGATTTCGAGATCGCGCAGCGCGATGCGGAAGCCGGAGCCGAGCGTGCTGAATTCCTCCAGCGCCTTGAGCCGCTTCTGCGCCTCGGGCGTGATCGGCCGGTCGCCGGGGATGAGGAGGTACGCGAACGCGCGGTGTTTGTAACGCCCAACGCGCCCGCGTATCTGATACAGCTCGCCGAGCCCGAACATGTCGGCGCGATCGATAATGATTGTGTTGGCATTGGGAATATCGAGACCCGAACCGATGATCGTCGTACACACGAGCACGTCGAATTCGCGCCGGACGAACGCGCTCATCACGTCCTCGAGTGCGCCCTCCTCCATCTGGCCGTGCGCGACGGCGATTCGCGCCGCGGGCACCAGCTTCTTGAGGAGCGCGGCCGTCTTCTCGATGGACTGCACGCGGTTGTGCAGATAGAACACCTGTCCCTGCCGCTCGAGTTCGCGCCGGATCGCCTCGCGCACGAGGTCTTCGTTGAAAACCTCGATGCAGGTGTGGATCGGCAGGCGGTCATTCGGCGCGGTGTTGATGACGCTCATATCGCGCACGCCCGACATCGAGAGGTGCAGCGTGCGCGGGATTGGCGTCGCCGTCAGCGCGAGCACGTCCACATTGACCTTGAGCTTCTTGAGCTTCTCCTTTTGCTTGACGCCGAAGCGCTGCTCTTCATCCAGCACGACCAAGCCAAGGTCCCGGAACTGGATGTCGCCCGAGGTCAGCCGGTGTGTGCCGATGATGATGTCGATCGCGCCGTCGCGCAGCCCGTTCACGATCGCCTTCTGCTCCTGCGGCGAACGGAAGCGGCTCAGCATCTCGACCTTGATCGGATAATCCGCCAGCCGCTCCTTGAAGGTCAGGAAATGCTGCTCGGCCAGCACCGTCGTCGGCACCAACACGGCCGCCTGCTTCTTGTCCATCACCGCTTTGAAGGCCGCGCGGATAGCGACCTCCGTCTTGCCGAAGCCGACGTCGCCGCAGAGCAGTCGATCCATCGGCTTGGGCGATTCCATGTCGCGCTTGATCTCTTCTGTCGCGCGGAGCTGATCGCGCGTCTCGTCGTACTCGAAGCTGTCCTCGAATTCGTGTTGGAAATGCGTGTCCGGGCTGAAGGCGAAGCCGGAATGCGCCTCGCGCGCCGCGTAGAGCTTGATCAGCTCCTCGGCCATCTGCCGCACAGCTTCTTTAACCTTGCCCTTCTTGCGCGCCCACGACGCACCGCCGATGCGGTCCATCTTCGGCACCGCGCCGCCCGAGGCGATGTACTTCTGGATGTGGTCCACGTGCGTGACGGGGACATAGACCACGTCGTTGTTGGCGTATTGCACCGCCATGAACTCGGCCGTCTTGCCTTCGAAGCGCCGCAGCCCGAGGTAGCGCCCGATGCCGTGCTCGACGTGGACGATGTAGTCGCCCGGCTGTACGTCGCTGAATTGCGTGATCGCCGCGCCCGCCTCGAAGCGGCGGCGCTTGCGCCGGACGTATTTGCGGCCAAACATCTCGCGCTCGGAGAGCAGCGCGAGCTTGTCGCGCTCGGAGGCGAATCCCTCGCGCAAGCGCCCGAGGCCCACGTGCAGGTCGAAGTCCGTCTGCGCGCCGGGTTTGTATCCGTGCTCTTCGAGCAGCTCGATGAGGCGCGTGCGCTCGCCGTCGTTCGCGCAGAGCAAATGCACGTGATAGCCCGCGAGACCCCAAGTCTCGAGTTGTCCCCAGAAGCCTTCCGGCTGCCCGGTCCACGAGGCCATCGAAGCCATCGGCACCGTGAAGCGCGTCGCGCCGTCCGACTTCGCGTGCGCGACTTGCGCAAAACTCAACCGCGCGACGTCACGGCCGAGCGCGCCGGAGACCGCGTCCCAAGTGCCCATGTACGGCGAATCGGGGAAAGTTTCTTGGAGGTGTTCCGCTTCCTGCCGCACCAGCGCAGGCTCGTCCACCGCAAAGAGGAAGTCTTCCGGCAAGTAATCGAGAATCGTGTTGAGCGTACCGTTTTCTTTGGCCTGCGTCGCAAGCAGATCCTTCTCCGAGCGCGGGAGGACCTGCACCGAGTCGGCGGTATCCACGCTGCGCTGTGTCTCGGGCTCAAAGCGGCGGATGGACTCTATCTCGTCGCCGAAAAATTCGATGCGGCAGGGCAACTCGCCCGAGATCGGGAAGATATCGAGGATGCCGCCGCGCACGCTGAACTGCCCGCGCTGCTCGACCATGAGTTCGCGGTCGTAGCCCATGCGAACCATCCGATGCGCGAGGTCCTCGAGGTCATGCTCCTGTCCGAGGCGCAGATCGAGCGTGTCCTTCGCGAGGCGCTTGCGGTTGGGCACGCGCTGGAGGAACGAGCGCACGGAGACCACCGCGCACGCCAGCTCGCCGCGCTCCTGCGCCTGCACGAGCGCATTCAGCGCGAACATGCGCTCCGCGACGATGTCGTCCGCCGGTGCCATCGCGTCCGTCGGCAACACTTCCCACGCGGGCAGCAGCGCCACGCGCGACTCGCCCAGAAAGGTCGCAAGATCTTCCGCGGCCGCCTCCGCCTCCAGGCGTCCCGACTCCACATACAGCAATGGCTTCCCGAGCGCCTCGGCAAGCTGTGCCGCAATTAGCCGCTTCGCCGATCCCCACGGACCGACCACCTCGATGCCGTTCGCCCGCACGCGCGGAGTAAGCGCGCCGATCTCCGAGACGACACCCAAGGTCGGCAGCGTTTCGGAAGGCATCGATGTGTTCAGTGTCGTCATAAATCAAAAGTCGCCCGAAAAAGCAGAACCGTCCGGCACGGGGATGAATGATCCCCGCAGCCAGACTCCAATGGCACCCATTTAGCGCCCCATGGTACTTCACCGGCGAGTGCAACAAAAGTGCGTAGAGATAGGGGAGCGTGAAAAGAGGGGAGAGAAAATAAGCGAGGCGGGCCGAGTGAACGACCCGCCTCGAAGGAGTTGCGGTGGGATTAGCGCGAGTAGAAGCCGATGACGGCCGCCGTGTCCGCCTGGAAGGGAATCGTCTCCAGGTTCGGCAGCGAGGTCATCTTGCCCTCAAAGGCGCCCTGCGCGCGATCAAGATATTCCGGAACGCGATTGCCCGGCAACTCGACGCCGTTGGCGATCATCGGAATTTTGCGGCTCTTCTCGGCGACGCCGACCGTCATGCCCGGCGTCACGCGGAACGAAGGACGATCCACGGGATGGCCATCCACAAGCATGTGCCCGTGCGAAACCAGTTGGCGCGCGGCCGACATCGAGTTCGCGAAGCCCATGCGATACGTCACCGCATCCAGCCTCGATTCGAGCAGCATCATGAAATTGGCATCGGTGACGCCGCCCATCTGCTTGGCCGTGGCGAAAGTGTTCTTCAGTTGGCGTTCCATCAGCCCGTAGTGCACGCGGACCTTCTGCTTCTGCAGAAGCTGCATGCCGTAGACCGACTTCTTCTTGCGTTGGTTCTGCCCGTGCTGTCCCGGCGGGAAGGGACGCTTCACGCTCGAGCAATTCGGTTTGCCCCAGATGCATTCCCCGAGGCGCCGGCAAAGCTTGTGCTTCGCCCCTGTTTGACGTGCCATGACCGTGTTCCTTTGCGTATCGGGCGCTGGTCGTGCGGGTATCCGCCCTACAAACTCAACAACAAACGCGCCCCGCGGCGAGATACCCGTTCAGCGACCGCCGGGCGCAGACGAACGCATAGCATAGTAAATAAAGGCGGGGAGCGTCAAACCCTTAGCCGAACTTGTACTGAGGCTACGACGGAGCGACGAATCGGGATGCGGCGGCCAGCTTGAGGGCTAATGCTTTTTGCGTCTCAAGTTTGCTCGGCCACCCTATAATGCTTGAATGATTTGGGTTTGTGGCAACAGGGTCTATCACGGTCGATAAGCCTGCCATTGTGACTTTTACAGCCAGCAAATCCGCAGAGCCACACAACTTTAATTCGTCGCCACGTCGCGCTCTAGCGACATCTCGTCCAATCTGCCAGAACATCGTGTAAGTGTAAGCTTCCCCTTTTATGAGACAGGCTGTAAGTAGAGATTTTCTGGCACACTTTTGTCAGGAGGTCTTTATGAAGAAGTCGCGTTTTACGGAGACGCAGATCGTCT
>VFKU01000089.1 GCA_009885415.1 Rhodothermota bacterium | reverse complement strand
CCAGCCACCGCCTCGACCGGCCCGTACCGCTTCGTCAGCCCCTGAACGTCAATCATCGCACCCCCTTACTTTCTTTCTTGGAGAAGAAAGAAAGTAAGCAAAGAAAGAATCAACGTGGAAATGAATTTGAGTCGATGCGCCCCGCACCCGCGTGGGAAGTCTAGGAGAACGGAGCGATCATGCGCAAGAACGGCCAAAATGAAAACCGCTCTGCGGGCTCGATGGCCCGCAGAGCGGAAAAGTTGGCAACTTATGTTCAATTACATCATCTTCCCTATCCCGCCATGGCACATCGACGCCTAATCTTGTTTTCCGGGATCGGGCCGGGAGCCCCAATCAACGATCGAACAATCTCCTATGGCGCAATGGCGGCTAATGTGTTGATCAGGGGTACGGGCATGTTGTTGCTGTAGTCGTAGCAGTGCGCGAACCAAGCGTTCAAACCGTTCGTGAAACCCCCGCGCAGACCTCGGAACCCTGTCGCCACGTGCTTGCTTGTACCTCCTGATCCATGGAAAGCCACGGCGCCTCCGAAGAAACTGTAATACGTCTCGACATACGTGGACCCGTTATTTAGAGAAAGGCCGTCATTGGTGCTTCCGCCGGCGCTCGTAACCAACGCAGAAGTGAATTGCAAGAGTGCAGTAGACGTGCCCTGCATTGTGATTCCTTTCCTGTCACCTGATGTAGCGCTGCTGTTCACAATTTGAAGGAAAGCCGTCTCCAATCGGGACGCGCCACGAACCAGAATGCCCTCCGCGGATCCCGTCGAACCACCGGAAACTGAAATTATGCAGTTGTTCACGAGCACGTCCGACGAAACCATCGCTCTGGCTTGCCTCTCCGAAACACCAACCTGAATGGACACTGGAAATTCAGAGCCGTCCCCACTCGATACATCGGCCTTGACACGGCTCCCATCGTCAAGGTCCATAAGCACCAAACCGGTCACGTAAACGCCGCTCCCAGATGCCGTCAATCGCACGCGATGAAACTCCAAAAGAGAGCCGTACGCATCTACGCAACTCCCATATGTCGATGCACTGGTGTTCCTCACTTCCAGGGAGCGAATTCCCACACGCGACGATAGAAAAATCGCTTGGACAGTCTTGGATGCTGTGCTGGTGATGGTGGTGCTGGTCATTCCAGAACCTTGAATATCAACGTAAGGTCTCATGAAAAGAGGAAACCCGCCAAGGTCGTAGGTACCCGGTTCGAGCTGGATGAGGAAGCGGTTGTTCGCTGCCGCCGTCGTTATGCTCGCCAGGGCACCCGAAAGCGCGGAGCCGTCTTCCGTGTCCGTGCCATCGGCGGGGACAACCACGATTCTCGTGTACACGACGGCGGCGGTGCTTTGTACCGTGCCGTCCTCGAAGAGGATGTTTGGCGGACTAATCGTCATTTGCGCGACGGCGTTACTCGATGCGATCACCAGGCAGATCATCAAACGCTTCATCGCTATTTTCCTCTCCATCAACGTGCGATTCCGTCCGGATTTCGTTTTCCAAACGGTGGTGCTAGTCCAACCTGTGGTCTCGCCTCCCTATGGACGAGTCACGGACTCTTCTCTAGGACGACACGGAAACATACCCCCCCCCCGCAATGTCAATAGCGCCGAACGTCGCGTCACGCGACAACAAAAAAGCGCCCGGCAGGCTTCTTGCCTGCCGGGCGTGTGTAGGTCTATCTGGAGCCTAATCTACATCATGTCTTCCATGCCGCCGCCGTGACCGCCGCCGCCCATGGGAGCTTCTTTCTTCTCCGGGATTTCGGCGATGAGGACTTCGGTGGTGAGGAGGAGCCCCGCGACGCTCGCCGCATTTTGCAGCGCCGTGCGCGTGACCTTGGCCGGGTCGATGACGCCGGCCTTCATGAGGTCTTCGTATTCGCCCGTGGCCGCGTTGTAGCCCATCGAGCCTTTGAGCGACTTGACCTTCTGCACGACCGTCGCGCCCTCGTCACCCGAGTTCGCGGCGATCTGCCGCAGCGGCTCTTCGATCGCGCGGCGCACGATGCCGGCACCGATCAATTCGTCGCCGGTCAGCTTGGCGTTGTCGATGGCGTCCTGGCAGCGGATCAGCGCCACGCCGCCGCCCGCCACGATGCCTTCTTCAACCGCCGCGCGCGTCGCGTGCAGCGCGTCTTCGACGCGGGCCTTCTTTTCCTTCATCTCGATTTCGGTCGCCGCGCCGACTTTGATCACCGCGACGCCGCCGACGAGCTTTGCGAGGCGTTCTTGGAGCTTCTCGCGATCGTAGTCGGACGTGGTCTCGTCGATCTGGCGGCGGATTTGCTTCACGCGGCCTTGGATG
>VFKU01000476.1 GCA_009885415.1 Rhodothermota bacterium | reverse complement strand
GCGTCAGCAGGCGGCACGGTGTCGTCGGGGCCGTCCTCGATCCACACAGTAACTTGGGTGGTCTCAATGAGACTCGGATGCGTAATCAAGCCGACCGCCAGCGTGTCGAAGGGATTGAAACCGGGGGTCTTGAAGCGCACCTGCCACATCTTGGCCCAGGGCTGGCACTTCTCCTCGATCCAAATGCCCGCGCCGCCGTAGGTGGCGATGCGCGCGAGGTCGTCGGGCGTGATCCATACCTGCGACGAGACCTCCCAGGGCGCAAAGACGAGTTCGATCTTCGTATCAAGGATGGCCTGCATCGCGGCGGGATCGCTCTCGAAGTTGAAGTCGCGGAAGCACTGTCCGCCTGCGGTCGGGTACGTGAACTTCTGGCCCGGACGCCGTGCGGCGACCATCACGATGCGTTCGATCTTGGCGTGCAGCTCGGGATGGTTTCGCACGAGCGTGGCGATGTTGGTCACGGGACCGAGCGCGAGGATCGTGAGCGGCGCTTCCTGGAGAGCGGCGGCGAGCGCCGTGACGGCTTCGTTGTCCTTGCCGAGTTCTTCCGTCGAGGCTGCGCCGGGATGGACTATGAGTCCGGCGGGCCCGAACTTTTCCACCACCTCGCGCGCTATCGGCAAGCCGTCGGCAAGGGGTGCGTTGCCAAAGACAGCGCTGACGCCGCGCACCTTCAGTTCGGGCGAGTGGAAGGTCTGGATGAGCGCGAGCGCGTCGTCTACATCGCGGCCGGGCAGACCGGCGGCGACGTCGACGTCGAGCCAGACGTCAATTGGCGCAGGCGCCGCCGCGCACGCGTAGAGCGAGAAGATGGCGGCGAAAATTGGGAGCGTCCAACGTTTCATGTCCACAAACCCTCCAGGGATTCCTCCATCAAGGCCGTGCGCGAGGCGCGCAACAACTGCGCGCGGAAACCCTGCGTCGGGGGAATCGGCAACTGCGCGACGCCGAGCAGACGCCGCATGACTTCGACGGCGGCGAATTGGGCGAGGAGACGTCCGTCGTAACGCACGACCAGATCTCGGCCGGAATAGGCGCGCAGGAATTCGCGGACGAAATCGAGGTCTCGCTGCGCCATGCGGAAGTGCGCGACGGCCACGCCGAGGTCGTATTCAGGATCGCCGTAATAGCAGAACTCAGGATCGATGATCTTGATATTGTCGCCGGCGCGCAGCCAGCTTCCGGGGAAGAAGTCGCCTTGGAGCAGGCTTGGGCCGTCGGCGAGGTAACGCTGGCCGAGCGCGGCGACCTTGCGGACGTACAACTTGTCGGCGCGCAGCGTCGCGGCCTCGCGGTCGAGCCAGAGCTCGTGCTTGTCGAGCGCGACGCCGTTGTTCTCGCGCAGCGGAATCTCGTAGATGTGCGCGTGGTTGAGCGCGCGCATATCGCGGTTGAGCAGGAGCGGATCGGGCTCGTCGTCTTGGGTCACTTCGTGCAGTGCGCGCAGGTAGCGCGCGAGTTCGCGGGCTTGGTCCTCGGTGATTTCGCCGCCGCGATAGAGGTCGGTGAAATCGCGCGCGGCGCCGAGGTCCTCCATGAGAATCACGCGCGCGGCGGCATCGGACGCAATCAGGCGCGGCATCCGAATCGCCACGGTGTGAATCGAGGCCACCCGGTCGTAGAAGCGTTGCTCGACGAGGCTGCGATCCCAGGGCGCGGCGATGGTGTCGTACTTCTCGACCCAGGGCCGCGCCTGCTTGAGGATCAGGCTGCGCTGGTCGGTCTTCACCCTTAGTGTGAGGTTCATGTTGCCCTCGCCGGCGCGGTCGCACGCAAGGATGCGCTCGCCCGCACGCAGCCAGTGGAGCCGCTGCATCAGCGCCTCGACCGGTCCGGGTTCGCCGACGGCGAGCCAGGGGAAGTCCGGCCGTGCGGCTATGGTGATCTCGCGCAGGCTCATGTGTGCGGTCGCGCGGGAGCGCGACCCTCCCTATCGGTACGTCAGTAATTCCGGGTCGCTTAGGTGTGGCACGGTGTTGAAACTGTCGAGCGTGATGCGATCGCCGCTGAAGGTGAACTCGGTGAGCGAGCAGTTGTGGACGCGCCAGTTCAGCTCGGCGGCCATGAGGTCGGGCGCTTGGAGCACGCTTTGCACGCTCACGCCGATCACGCCGCCGGAGGAGAACACCGCGACGCGGCGGCCGTTGCCCTTGCGCGCGATGATTTTTCGGAAGTCGCGGCGGACTCGATCGCGGAATTCCTCCCAGCGCGTGAGGCCGGCGGGGTCGTGCTCGCCGGAGATCCACTCCTCCATCACGGCCGCGAGCAATCGGTGGAAACTGCGGTACTTCTCGCGACCGCCGGTCGTCGCACGGTGCTCGGCGTCGAGCCGGCGGATGCGTTCGTCCTTCTCCGACAAGCGCGGGAGGAGCGTGCCCATGATCTCGTCGGCGGGATACTCGTCGAGCCCGGGCAGGATCTCGGCCTCGGGCCAGGGCCGGCCCGCGGCGCGATACGTCTCGGCGACGACCTCGGCCGTGCGCGTCTGCCGCGAGAGCGTGCCGGTGTAGGCCTCGTCGAAGTCCGCGCCGGTCGCGAGCCAATACTCCGCCAGCGCGCGCGCCTGTCGCTCGCCCATGTCGGAGAGTTTGTCGTAGTTCTCGGAGAAGAAACTCGCCTGACCGTGCCGCACTAACACCAATTTGCTCATCGCGCCGGGTTCGCCTTTCCGAAAAGAAAGGCGAAGGATAACAAAAGGCCCGCACGCGCGCGATCCGGCGTTCGTAGCGCCGCCTTCCAGGCGGCACTGAAGGAAATCTATCCGCTCGGCCAAACTACCGCGTGTTGCGCGTCGGTGTACTCGTCGATTCGGCGGACCCCTTCCCCGCCGCCTGGAAGGCGGCGCTACGTGGCGCGCGTGGACGCGGGACTCCGAAGGGTTCTCCCCTGAGTGCGAGTCCCTCTATATAGTTGCGCGACCTGTTGCAGTCCGAGATTGCCACGTCGCTCCGCGCCTCGGGATAATGCTGGGTGCGGAACAAGGGATGCCAAACGAGCGGACAATGAAGGAGGTTGGGGAACAATAGGGTCGGGCGTGCGTAAGTTTGGGTCGGCGTGAGGCTTAGGAGAAAAATCGTCTCGGCGTGTCAAGTGATTAGGGGCGGCGGGATGCGGCTGGGGCGTGTGGTCTCGCGGGGATGAAGGTGCGGCGGGCACAGGTCGTGCGGAAGGGAATTGTCCCGCGCTCCGCGTGAAGGCATGACCCTCAACACAGTGGCACGGAGTACACAGAGCGCGGGCGTGCCG
>VFKU01000345.1 GCA_009885415.1 Rhodothermota bacterium | reverse complement strand
CAGGCGCGGCGATGAGCAGCGCGGCGAGAACCGTGCGGGCGAGATTCATTTTGGCTCCTTTCCTCGGGACAATTTCGCTTCAGGACTATAACAGGCGGTGGGCGGGCGGCGCAGTCTGGCAACGACCGACTTCCGTGCAGTAGAATCACGGACGGACAGAGGCCAACGCGGTAGAGAGGTGTCTGGCATGTGCCCTGCAAACGAGAACAATTCCGGCGCCCCGGTGCAGCCGCTGAAGCTTGAGCAGAAGAGCGTGCTGGGCGAGATCTGGGGCTTTTTGCGGGTGCGGAAAAAATTCTGGCTGGCGCCGATCATTTTGGCGTTGCTGTTGCTAGGCGCGTTGATTGCGTTTGCGGGCAGCGCGGGCGTGGTCTCCCCCTTCGTCTACATGATGTAACTTACCTTTTCTTTGAGAAAAGAAAAGGCAAGGCCAAAAGAAACTGATTGGGGCGTGTGTGGGTTGCGTTTTTTTGGGTGAATTCTTGACTTAATGCGCGCGCCTTGAGTAAGCTAGTGCGGCGTTGCCCGATGGCCAAATTGGTAAGGCGCCTGCCTCTGGAGCAGGAGACTCTAGGTTCGAGCCCTAGTCGGGCAGCCATATTTTAATCGATTCAAACCGCGCTCCGGCGTGCGTGATCTTCGGTGGCCCGTTCATCTAGGGGTTAGGATGCGAGATTCTCAGTCTTGTCACAGGGGTTCAAATCCCCTACGGGCTACCACCTAAGTTTTTCTCACCCCTGCCACGCAATTGGCTTCCTTGTTTCTCCTTTTCCGTGGAATCCTTGCGGACGATCTTGAAGCCGGGGATACTAGCGTCCGTTCGCTCGCTACCGAAGTGTGGAGGTCTCCGTCCGCGCATGAATAACTCGCCTTCCCCTGCCGCGCCGTCCGGTCCTCTCGCGGGCCTTCGTGTGCTCGATTTTTCGAGCTTCATCGCCGGGGCCTATGCAGCGCAGTACCTCGGCGATCTGGGCGCGGAAGTGATCAAGGTGGAGTCGCTGCAGGGGGACGCGGCGCGGGCCTGGGGGCCGTTTCTTGCGGGGGAGAGCCGATTTTTTCAGGGGTGGAACCGGAACAAGCGAAGTCTCGCGATCGATGTGCAGTCGGAGGAGGGGCGCGAGGCGATTTACCGGCTGGTGAAAACTGCGGACATTGTCATCGAGAATTTCCGGCCGGGGATCGTGGGCAAGTTGCGCATCGACTATGCGACGCTCAAGGCGTTGAATCCGAAATTGATCTATCTCTCGATTACGGCCTTCGGCGCGACGGGGCCTTCTGGAAAACGACCGGGGTATGACCCGATCTTGCAGGCGCTGACGGGCGCGGCGCGGGGGAACTTGCGGTATTGCAAGAGCGTGGGGATTTGTTCCGTGGCGATTTCCGATTTCGGCTCGGCGTTGATCGGCGCGAGCGGAATTCTAGCGGCTTTGTATCACCGCGAACGGACGGGGGTCGGGCAGAAGATCGAGACTTCGCTCTTGCAGGCGGCGATGGCGCTGCAATCCCACATGTTCGTCAAGGCCCTCGACCGCGCCGAGGAGCCACCCTTCGGCATTTTTCCGTACAACTTTTACGAGACGAAGGACGACATCATCTTCCTCGCGATCGGCACGGACCGATTTTGGCAGCTTCTCTGCGAGGGCATCGGCGCGCCGGAGTTGGGCGCGGATCCGCGATACGCGACTAACCGTCAGCGCGTGGACCATATGGAAACGCTGACGGCGGCGATCGTCGCGAAGCTGCGGACGAAGACGACGAAGGAATGGGAAGCGATTCTGTTGGCGAAGGGTGTTCCTTGCGCGCCGGCGCAGACCTATGAAGAATTTTTCGACGACCCGCAGGTGGCCGCGATGCAGATGAATCCGGTGCTGGAGCATCCGACGATTGGCGCGCTGAAGTTGGCGGGGATTCCCGTGCATCTGAGCGAGTCGCCGGGGGCGATTCAGTGCCCGCCGCCGACACTCGGCCAGCACTCCGGCGAAATCATGCGCGAGGCGGGGTATAGCGCGAACGAGATCGATCGGCTGCGAGAGTCGGGCGTGCTTCGCTAAAGCCGGGGCGCCGAACAGGAGGAAACGGAGGGAACAGAGAACTGTTCTCTTCTCTGACTCTTAGCGCTTCCAAAAATTGATCGAAAGCTGTCGCCCGCTTGCATGGGCGGGCCACCCATGCTACGTGAGGATATCGCTGACCACGCGGCCGTGGACGTCGGTGAGGCGGAAGTCGCGGCCTTGGGAGCGGTAGGTTAGTTTTTCGTGGTCGATGCCGAATACGTGCAGCATCGTAGCGTGCAGGTCGTGGACGTGGACGATGTTTTCGACGGAGGCGTAGCCGAGTTCGTCGGTGGCGCCGTAGGTGATGCCGGGCTTGATGCCGCCGCCGGCCATCCAGATGGAGAAGGCGTTAATGTGATGATCGCGGCCGTCTCCCTGGGCCATGGGGGTGCGGCCGAATTCGCCGCCCCACACCACGAGCGTGTCGTCGAGCATGCCGCGCTGTTTGAGATCGATGATGAGCGCAGCGGAGGCTTGGTCAACCAGCTTTGCGACGATGGGAATCGCGGTCTTGATACCGCCGTGGTGGTCCCAGCCGCGGTGGTAGAGCTGGATGAAGCGCACGCCGCGCTCGGCGAGCCGGCGCGCGAGGAGGCAATTCGACGCGAAGGTGCCGTCGCGTCCCTTGGTGCCGTAGAGGTCGAAAATGTGCGCGGGCTCGTCGGAGAGATCCATTAGGCCGGGCACGCTGGTCTGCATACGGAAGGCCATCTCGTATTGGCTAACGCGCGCGGCGATCTCGGGCTCGTCGACGACGTCGTTGCGCAGCTCGGAGAGTGACTTGACCGCGTCGACGACGTCGCGCTGTTGCGCCTCGCTGACGCCCGCGGGGCGGTTGATGTAGGAGACCGCGTCGCCTTGGGAGCGGAACTGGACGCCCTGGAAGCGGCTCGGCAGGAAGCCGCTGTGCCATTGGCGCGTGTGAATCGGCTGGTTCTGCCCGCCGCCGGCGGAGGTGAGAACGACGAAGCCGGGTAGGTCTTGCGCTTCGCTGCCGAGGCCGTAGGTCCACCACGAGCCCATGCTCGGGCGGCCGGAAATGGAGCTGCCGGTATTGAGGAAGGTGTAGGCCGGATCGTGGTTGATCTGTTCGGTCTTCATCGAGCGGATGATGCAAATGTCGTCGGCGATCTTGGCGATGTTCGGCAGGGCCTCGCTGATTTCCTGGCCGGACTTTCCGTGTTTCGCAAAGCTGAACTGCGGGCCGAAGCAATTAAGGTCCTGCCCCTGCAATTGCGCGAGTTGTTGGCCGTCGGTCACCGACTTCGGCATGGGCTGGCCGTGGCGCTTGGCGAGTTCGGGTTTGTAGTCGAAGGTTTCGAGATGAGACGGCCCGCCAGCCATCGTGAGAAAAATCACGCGCTTGGCCTTGGGCGCGAAGTGCAGTGGATTCACCGTGCCGCGCCAGGGGCCGGTGTCGGGCGCATCGGCCGCGAAGGCGCGCGGCGTGAGCAGCGAGGCGAGCGCGACGCTGCCGATCCCGCGTGTGGCGCGGCCGATGAACTGACGGCGCGTTTGCAGAAGCGGATCCTGGTCGTCGAAGAGCATGGGTCACCTCAGAACCGGGTAATGAACTCTGGAAGATTCATAATCGTGCGCGCGACGGAGGTCCACGCGGCGAGTTCGGCCGGATTCATGTCCGCCGGCGCGGGGTGTTGTCCGACCGCGATGAACGCGGCCGCGGCGGCCTCGTCGGCGGCGTATTGCTTCTTGTGCGCGGCGTAGAGTTTGCTGATCACGCGCACCTCGGCCTTGGCCGGCGGCCGCGAGAGCGCCTCGCGCATGGCCCACTCGATGCGTTTCTTCGGTCGCTTGCCGCCCTGGGCGACGATGCGCTCGGCGAAGGCGCGCGCGGCCTCGACGTAGCTGGGGTCGTTCAGCAGGACGAGGGCCTGCACGGGGGTGTTCGACGCGGGCCGCTGGGCGATGCATTCCTCGCGCGAGGTCCGAATCCTGAAGGATCTG
>VFKU01000366.1 GCA_009885415.1 Rhodothermota bacterium | reverse complement strand
TGGTCGCGATCGCGCAGACGGGCACGGGCAAGACGCTCGCGTTCGGTCTGCCGGCGCTCACCGTACTCTCGAAGAACAAGAACCCGGGCACGCGGATGCTCGTGTTGACGCCGACGCGCGAACTCGCGCACCAGATCAGCTCCGTGCTCACGCCGCTCGGCGAACCGCACGGCCTGAAGTGCGCGTGCATTTATGGCGGCGTTGGTTTCGAGCCGCAGACGCAGGCGCTGCGCAAGGGCGTGGCGATCATCATCGCGACCCCGGGCCGTCTGCTCGATCACATCCGCCGCGGCAATGCGCGTTTCGAGAACGTGTCGATCCTCGTGCTCGACGAAGCGGACCGCATGCTTGACATGGGTTTCATGCCGGACATGAAGACGATCATCGGCAAGCTGCCGAAGGATCGCCAGACGATGATGTTTTCGGCGACCTTCCCGCACGAAATCGCGAAGCTCGCCGGGGATTTCCAGCGCGACCCGGTGCGTGTCGAAGTCGGCGCGATCTCGAAGCCGACGGACGCGGTGACGCAGACGGTGTACACCGTGCATCCGGACAAGAAGATGGAACTGCTGTCGAAGGTGCTGAGCGGGACGGGCGTCGATACGGCGCTGGTCTTCATCCGCACGAAGCATCGCACGGATCGCGTGGCCAAGGTGCTCAAGCGCGACGGGTTTAAGGCGCAGGCGATTCACGGCGGGCGCTCGCAGAGCCAGCGGCAACAGGCGCTGGACGGCTTCCGCAACGGCAAGTTCAACGTGCTCGTGGCGACGGACGTCGCGGCGCGCGGGCTCGATATCTACGGGATCACGCACGTGATCAATTTCGACATTCCGAAGACGACCGAAGATTACGTGCACCGCATCGGCCGGACGGCGCGCGCGAAGGCGAAGGGCGACGCGATCACCTTCGTGTCCCCCGAGGACGCGAAGGCGCTGCGCGATATCGAGAAGGAATTGGGCAAAGCCATTCCGCAGGCGGAGTGGGAGGGCGCGGTGGCTCTTCCGGCAGGCCGGAGCCAGTCGTCGCATTCGCCGTCGAAGCCGCGTCATGGTCAACATCCGCCGCGGCGTCAGGGCGGCGCACAGCCCCGGCAAGGTCGCGCGCATAGCCCCACGCCGAGTCGCTCTCACGAGCAGCGTGGCCCCGCGCGTCACAAGGACGACAAGCCCGCAGCGCAGCATCCGCGCCGCGAACATGCCCCGGCGGAACGCGCACACGGCGCCGAGAAGAAGCATGACGACAAACTGCGCGCGCCGAGCGTGGCGTCCAAGAACCATACGGTGCGGCGTGAGCCGAAGGCGTTGGGACAGTTTTCTCGGCCGAAGGTTAAGCGGCCTGCGTAAGCAGCTTTAGATTAGACGAAACGAAATCTGAGCGCCCTCGGACCGATGGTCCGGGGGCGCTTTTCTTTGAGCCGGCGTAAACCGAAAACATCTCCGTAGCGCCGCCGTCTCGGCGGCAAACCCGGGACGTCTGTTGAAAGAGGCGAAGGTTCGGCGGCTCGGGTTTGCCGGCCGGAGGCCGGCGCTACGGTGGGGCGCTTGGTTTTGCGCGGGCGCGAGTGTGACGCCGCCGGGCTTTGCTCGGCTTGGTAAAGCGGCAGCTCTCGCTGCCGCAGTCCAAGGAGTTTTTCCTTAATCATCGTGTTTCAAAACAGAGCGTTGGGGGTTTGGAATGCGACGTGTCGGAGTCTGTATTTTGGCATAAGTCCTTTGTTTTCAAGGGCTGAGGTTTGGCATTGCGGTTGCCTTTCGGTGGACGGTGTTTTCTATTTGGGGAGACTTAAGACATGAGACTCGACAAGCTGACGATTAAGGCGCAGGAAGCGGTTTCGGAGGCGCTGGACTTGGCGTCGGCGCGCGGGAATCCCGAGATCGCGCCGCTGCATTTGCTGGCTGCGCTGGTGGGGCAGAAGCAGGGGGCGGTCGCGAGTGTTTTGCAGCGGGTTGGCGTCGCGCCGGAGCAGGTGCTGGCACAGGTGGAGAAGAAAATCGAGAGTTTGCCGCGCGCTTCGGGCGCGGGGGCGCAGCCGGGGATTGGCAGCGCCGGGCAGCGGGCGATTGATGAGGGCTGGAAGGTCGCGCGCGGGCTGAAGGACGAATACCTGAGCACGGAGCACATCTTTCTCGGGATTCTGGCGCTGGCCGGCGATCCCGCGGGGCAGATTTTGTCGCAGGCGGGCGTGACGAAGGACGCGGTGCTGGCGGCGCTGCGCGAAGTGCGCGGGAGCCAGCGGGTGACGGATCCGAACGCCGAGGCGCAGTACGACGCGCTGACGAAGTACACGCGCGACCTGACGCAGCTTGCGCGCGCGGGGAAACTCGATCCGGTCATCGGCCGCGACGAGGAAATCCGCCGCGTGATCCAGGTGTTGTCACGCCGGACCAAGAACAATCCGGTGCTGATCGGCGAACCTGGCGTCGGCAAGACCGCAATCGCGGAAGGGCTGGCGCTGCGCATCGCCAATGGCGACGTCCCTGACGGCCTCAAGAACCGCCGCTTGCTCAGCCTCGATATGGGCGCGCTGATCGCGGGGGCGAAATATCGCGGCGAATTCGAGGAGCGCTTG
>VFKU01000182.1 GCA_009885415.1 Rhodothermota bacterium | reverse complement strand
TCCGCGGACGCCGTGTTGATGTTCACCCGGCCCTCGGGGTTTCCGTGCACGGTCAGGATTTCGCTCATCGGCGGAATCGGCACCTCGGGTTTCACCTCCGGCTCTGCAAAATAAATCTCCTGCGACACGCCGGGGATCAACAACAATTCTTCGAGCGAATCCATCGGCCCGTTCTTGCACGTGATCGGCGGGTCCAGCTTCTCGTAGTAATCGCGCTCGAATCCGTTGGGCCGCGTGATGTCGTCCGCGTCCAGCCAATCGAGAATCGCGTCCACCGGGTCCGCATCCACCGAGACCTGCTCGAACACGAAACGTAAGGCCTCCACCAGCGGCGCATACTCCACTTCCGTGCCCGCCTGGTCCTCGTAAATCAGCGCGTTCAGATTGATTTTTCCGTACTCATCCGAAATCTGAATGGTCGCCATCGCGTCATTGTATTCGACCACCGGCGTGCCCTTCGCCCACGGCTCGTCCAGGCTGTCGTAGACGCCCGTCTTGTTCTGGTTCGCCTCGTCCTCGCCCTGGATCAAGTCCGCCGCAAGCACGCTCTCGCTCAGCGAAATCGCCGACCGCGCCGCCAAGTACGCTTCCGTCTGCGAGGTCTCGTGCCCGATCAGCGTCGCATCGACCTGCATCCCATACGTAAACTCCATCACAATCGCCGCGAGCAACACGACGAAGACCAGCGCCAAAATAAGCGCCACTCCCTCGTCGCCGCGCCGCCGGACGCTACCAGCGCGTAGGGTGGGCTTCAGCCCACCATTCGGCCCGCCAGCCCCGCGTCCGAAGATGACTGCTTTCTTCGCAGAAGACGCCACCCTCACGGCTGCTCCTCCCGCGAGCCCGGCCGCACATAGTCCGGCGGCGCATCGTGAATGCCTACACCCGCCGGCACGTCGAAAAACAGCTCGAGCACTCCCGGGTCCTTCTCCGGATCCAGTTCGCCCCCGCTGGCGTACTCCTCGTCCTCACCCCGCTCGAGTTTCACACGCACCCGCACCGACCACGGCATCCGCCCGGTCTCCCCCGAGTCCCATTCCTCCACCCACTTCTTCCCGTCGTAATACGCCAGGTCCCACCCGAGGATCGGTACCGATCGGGTCACCGGCTGCGCGGCCGCCGCATCGTTCAATGTATTGAAGGCCCTGTCAAGGTTCTGCCGGCCCGACCTCGCGCCCAGCAATTCCTGCGAAGTTCCCGCGCCGCTCTCCGTCCACGGGGTCTCCGTGAGCACCAACAAAGTCCGCGGTTCTTCCTCTTCGCTCGCCGCCGCTGCCTCATCCGCGACGTCCTCATCCTTCTCTTCCTTTTCCACGCGGTAGCTGCACAATTTGATCTGACCCGGCAGCATCCCGCCCCCAAGCATCGGCGCCGTGGAAGCAAAAGTCAGCGCGTCCGTCGATCCGCCGACGCCCCGCTCCAGATTCCCTTTGAACGGCAACCGAAGCACGCCGGGCTCCACCCCCTGCGCCGGGCTCGTCGCCTGCTCTCCTCCGGCCGCGGGCGCG
>VFKU01000298.1 GCA_009885415.1 Rhodothermota bacterium | reverse complement strand
GGCGGCAGCGGATGGCGCGCGTGGGGACTAATCGCGCTGGGTGTCGGCGGCGGCATCCTCACAAAGGGGCCGGTCACCCTAGTCTATCTCCTCCCCCTCGCCGCCGCGGCGCCGTGGTGGTCCTCCGCCGTTAGGAGCGCGTGGAGACCCTTCGCCGGTCGAATGTCGCTCGGCCTGCTCGCGGGCATCTGTATCGCGTTGGCCTGGGCGCTGCCCGCCGCGCTTTTCGGCGGACCCGAATACCGCGAGGCGATTCTCTGGAAGCAGACCGCGGGACGCATGGCGAATTCCTTCGCGCATCAGCAGCCCTTCTGGTTCTACCTCGCCCTGCTTCCGATCGCGTTATTTCCCTGGGCATACTGGGCCCCGCTTCGCTTCGTGTTTCGCCGCGAGGAGTGGCGCGACGAGGGGCTGCGTTTTTGCACGGCATGGGCGGCGGGAGGAATCGTCGTCCTTTCGCTCATCAGCGGAAAACAGGCGCACTATCTCCTGCCGCTCCTCCCCGCGGCCGCGCTGATCGCCGCGCGCGCAAGCGTTCTCAGCGGAGAGACCCCGCGGCGTCCGTTGATCGCCGCCGGCGGATTTGCGCTGGTGGCGGCGAGCGCGTTGATCGCGACCGTCGCCATTCCCGCGACTTCGACGATCCGGCTCCACGCGGGGATCGTGTCCGTCGCCGCGATGGCGCTCGTGGTCGCCGGAGCGCTCGCGCAACTGCGCCGGCCGCGACCGGCCGCGACCTTTATCTGGCGGGCCGCCGCGTCATGCACGATATTTGTCGTCGCCCTGCAAATGATGCTCGGCCCGAGTCTTCAAGCGCGCTACGACACAGCGCCCTTCGCGCGGCAGTTGGCCAAAGTACAAGCGGCCCACCGGCCTGTGATTCATCGCGGCGATTACCACGGTCAGTTTCAGTTCACCGGCCGGTTGCAGGAGGCCCTGCCCGTCGCGTTGAACGACGCCGATCTCGCCGCGTGGTGCAAGGCGCATCCTGACGGCTACTTTGTGACCTACTGGCGCGGCGATAAGAATCCCTACCCCGAAGACACGGAATTCGCGTCAATCTTCAGAGGCCAGGTCGCCGGACTCATCCGCGCGCACGCGCTCGCAACGCCGACGGAAAACTAGTTTCCACTGCTTCTTAGCGACAGGTCTCTCGTCATCGCCTTCAGTCGGTCTGCACAAATTCCGGTTGCGAGACCTTGACCAGCGACGGGCTCTTCACGAGACCCTTGGGCGTCTCGGGTGTGAGGTTCAGCGCCTCGTTGTCGATCGTGTAGCTGTATCCGGAGAACGCCATCTCCTCGGTGCTCGCCAGGCCCCAGCGCACGTCGCGCGTCGGGTCGGGGTTGAAGGGATTGTTCGTCGAGTTGTCGAAGGTGCAGCGCATCGTAAACGTCGTCCCCGCCGGCGCCTTCCACGGTTCCGCGAACTCATACGTGAGTTGCCAGTTGAAGTCGTAATTCGGCACCCACACGATCGTCGTCTCTTCCGTATCGCCCGGCCGCTTGGCCCACATGCCCATGTTCTTCCCGCGGAAGTGCATGTGCACGCCCGACGAAAAGAGCGTGATGTCTTCCTTCGTCGTGTAGGTCGCCTGGAATTTCGACTCGGGGTCGCCGGCCTTGATCAACAGGTTCGGCTGAACCACCAGTTGTCCGCGCACTTCCTTCATGATCTTTTCTTCGGGCTTGGCCAGGTAGAGCGCGAACTGCGAGCGATCCATCTGCGGTTCGCCGGTCGTATTGTGATAATGCACCTGCAAAATGAAATTGCTCTTCGCGCTAAGCTTCTGCCCGATGCCCTCGGAGCCGAGCGGTTGCACATTGCCCGGCGCCCACATCTTCACCATCGTCGTCCCGGCGAGGACCTTCTCCATGTTCGAGCATTCGCAACCGGGCTCCGGCGTCGCGTCGTCGAATTCCTTGAACTTGCCGAGCTTGTCCTCGAAGAGAATAAAGTGGTGGACGGCCTTGATGTTGTCCACTTTGAACTCGACGCCCTTGAGCCAGAGATCGTTCGTCACGCCGAAAGGCACCGCGAAGCATTGGTAGAGATCGTCGCTGCCGGCAGGCACCGGGAAAGGCTCGACAGGCTGCAAGACGATGTCCGGTGTGCCCAGACGCCACCCGCCCTCGCCCTCGTTGAACTCGCGCGGCGCGGGCATGTCCTTCGGATCACCCTTCGGCGTGCCCGCGTCGATCCACGCGAGGATCGTGTCCTTCTGCGCCTGC
>VFKU01000410.1 GCA_009885415.1 Rhodothermota bacterium | reverse complement strand
ATCGAAGAGGAAGAAGGCCAAATGATCCAGGCCATCCTCGAGGCCGGCAACGCGCAACTGCGCGAGCTCCTCGTCCCCCGGCACGAAGTCATCGCCATCGACCGCGGCGCCACCGTTGGCCAGGCGCTCGAATTGTTCCGCCGCCACGCCTTCTCCCGCATGCCCGTCTACCAGGAAGACCTCGATCACATTACCGGCGTGCTTGTCGCCAAGGACCTCCTCCCGCACGTCGTCCGCGGCGAGATGGACCGCCCCATCGGCCCCCTCGCCCGCCGCGCCAGTTTCGTCCCCGAAACCATGACCATCCGCGAGTTCATCCGCTACTCGCAGCGCAAGCACATGCACCTCTCGATCGCCGTCGACGAGTACGGCGGCACGGAAGGGCTCGTCACGCTCGACGATGCCCTCGAGGAAGTCGTCGGCGACATCCAGGACGCCGCCAAGGGCAATGGCAAACGCTACAAACGCCTCGCCAAGAGTTGCTATCGCGTCGAAGGCAGCCTCCCGCTGGACGATCTCGGTCGCCTGCTCGACGTCGAGTTTGAGCGCGCCGAGCACGAGACCGTCGCCGGTTTCTTCATGCACCACGCCGGGAAAATCCCGCAAAAGGGCGACACCCTCGAACGCGATGGCGTCCTCTTCGCCGTCGAGGACGTGCAAGGCAAGCGCGTCGTCGCCCTGCGCGTCGAGCTCAAGCGCGCGCGGCAGGACCTCCCCCTATGACCGCTTTCGTCGTCGTCTCGATTCTCTTCTTTCTCCTCGGCATCGTGCTCAACGGATTTTTTTCCGGCTACGAGATTGGGTTTATCTCCGCCGACCGCATCCGCATGCGCTACCTCGCCGAGGAGGAAAAAGACCCGCGCGCCATTCGCCTTCTCGCCGAAATCCAGGCGCCCGAGCGCATGCTCATTACCGTGCTTATCGGCACCAACGTCGCGCTCATCTTCGGCACTTTTGCCCTTACCTCCTTGGTCCGCGACGAATGGATCTCGACCCTGATTGCCGCGCCCGCCTTCCTCATCTTTGGCGAGATCGTGCCCAAGAGCATTTTTCGTCGCCATCCAAACGTTCTTTCGCTGAGTCTGTTACCGGCGATCCGCTTCTTCGAAGTGCTCCTCGCCCCCCTAGTGTGGCCCACGCTCCACGGCCTGCGCGGGCTGCGCTGGATGACCGGCAGACGCACCGAGAGCCTCGCGCCGGTCCTCTCGACCGAGGAAGACCTGCGCCACCTCATCGACGAGAGCGCCGCGCGCGGGAGCATCGAGCCGGACGAACAGGAAATGATCCACTCCGTGATGGATCTGCCCAAGAAGCGCGCCAAGGAGATCATGGTGCCGCGCATCGAAATCCTGGCGATCTCGGCCGACGCCACGCGCGAGGGCCTGCTGCGCATGTTCCAGGAGACCGGCTGCACGCGCATCCCCGTCTACCGCGGCTCGATCGACGAAATCCTCGGTGTCGCCACCGCCTTCGACGTGCTCCTCGACACCGACGCCGGCAACCCCGACATCGCCCGCTTCGCCCGGCCGGTCATTCACGTGCCCGACACCAAACCCGTCGACGAACTTCTCCACGAACTCAAAGAGACCCCGCAACACATCGCCATCGTCACCGACGAATACGGCGGCACCGACGGCCTCATCACCCTCGAAGACGTCCTCGAGGAAATCTTCGGCGAAATCCGAGACGAGCACGACCGCGAGGAGTCCCTTATCCAGCGCCTCGGGCCGACCAGCTACGTTGTCGATGCGCGCATGGCGCTCAAAGACCTCTCGGAGGTCATCGGCGCGTCCATCGAAGACGAGGACGTCGAGACCCTCGGCGGCTGGATCATGCGCCGCGCCGGACGCATCCCGGCACAAGGCGAAAAGATCAAACATGGCGACTTCCGCATCACCGTCCTCGAAGGCCGCCAGAACCAAATCATCAAGGTCCGGCTCGATGTCCTCGCCGATGCGCCGGACGCTAACGAAGGCAGCTTTGACTAAGCCGCGCGAATATGGACCGGCGCTTCGTGTAAACTAGCGCCGGGGGACTCCAGCGAATCACGCATGAACACACCTGAAAATAAAAAACCCGAAGCAGCGAAGCTCGGATTCTTTCGCCAGTACTTTCGCGCGCTCCGTTTTTATTTCATCACCGGCCTGCTCGTCTGGGTGCCGCTGATCGTCACCCTCTGGGTCGCCTGGTGGCTCTTCAAGACCGTTGGCCTGGGCCTCGAGGGTCTCATCCAGCGCGGCTACGACGCCATGCATCAGTTCGCCGGACGCGTCCCGCAGCTCGGATTTCTTCAGGACTTCACCTACATCCGTGGCTTCGGCTTCCTTATCGCCGCAGCGCTTTTCCTGACCACCGGTTTCCTCGCGCGCTCGCTCGTCACCCGTCGGCTCATCAACGCCGCCGAGCGCATCCTCGATCGTATCCCCCTCATCAGCACGATCTATCGCGCCGTGCAACAAATCCGCGACGTCTTTATCACCCGCGAAGGCGCCGTGTTTCAAAAGACCGCGCTCGTCGAGTATCCTCGCCCCGGCGTATGGGCGATCGGTTTTCTCATGTCCAAGGAGCAGGGCACAATCCAGAACGCGCTCGGCCGCGAGCTCTACGCGATTCTCGTGCCCAGCATTCCCAACCCGACCACTGGCTTCCTGATGTTCTTTCCGCCGGAGCAGGTCGTGTTTCCCGATCTTAGCGTCGAGGAAGGGCTGAAAATCGTCATCTCCGGCGGCACCTACCAGACCGGCACGGCCTCCGCTATCCTCGCCAAAGCGCGCTCCGAAAGCGGGGCGACGGACGCCCTACGTTAAGACGGTCATTTGTTCAGAGGCCATTAAAGCCTCGGTTGTAACGTCCAAACGCGCGCGCGCTGTCCGGGGTCAGCGGGAAGCGCTCCGCGGGGTATTTTGCAAAGCCCACGTGTCCATCCATATATAGCACGTTCGACCCGCCGGGGACGTGCGCGAAATCCTCGACCAGCACGCTGATGTGGTCCCAAGCGACCGGCACTATGCTCTGCGACTGCGCGCTCGCACCCGGGTTGTTAATGTCCGTAATCAGCGCGCGCTCAACGCCTTCGCGCAGACGAAACAGCGTGTCGCCGCCGCCGGGCATGAAGCCCTGCCCCGCGTAGAGTTCCGTCGTGAAGTCGTCGTCGCTCGCCGCCCCGTTCGTCGAGACGTTCAGCGCCCACAATTCGCCCCACGGCGTATTCACGAACTCCGCCTCCTCGATCCGGCCGTTGGGCCCCGATCCCGTGAAGCCCACCATCGATCCGAGAATGTTCTCATCGTCCAAGATCATCCATCCGGTATAGTCGAAGGGCTCCTTGGAAATTTCGTGCGGCTGGATGATCCCGTCGCCGTTGCCCTTCTCCGCATCATAGCGCTCGAGCGCGCTTCCCTGACCAAACCACGACGGGCACCACAACGTATTCACATCGGGAAAGTACTCCGGAATCAGCGCGTAGCCGTCAAAGATCATGTCGTCGCTCAGCGATGCGCTCTGGACGAAGACGCCGCTGTTCGCCGGTTGCTCGACGTACTTGAAGGTCTCGCGCGGGGGAAAGCGCTCGTTCTTCGACTCACTCGCGTACATCTTGAGCGCGAGCCCGAGTTGCTTGAGATTGCTCGCGCAGCTGGTGCGGCGCGCGGCTTCTCGCGCGCGGGCCAGGGCGGGCAGTAGAATGGCGGCGAGGATGCCGATGATGGCGATGACGACGAGCAACTCGATGAGGGTGAAGCCGGGGGTAGCGGCCTTGCTGCGATTGAGGTGCATGCCGAGAACTCCTGTAGCTGAATGCCGGATGATGTAAACGAACTTTGGTTAATGTACATTAACAAAAGACCGTAAGTCAATCAGAAGGCGCTATCACTGAATATGCTGGCCAGCGAGCGGGTTAACCCCTTAAGCAAGCTAGAGATATGACACGTCTGTCCGCTCCGGCGGCCTTGCTCGTCGTCGCTGCCACCCTCGCCGCCGGGTGCTTCGGGCGCGACCGTTCACTGCAGATTCGGGACGCGGATCAGACGCGGGTCGAGGTGCGGCGGCTCTACGACTCGTACCGCGACGAGTTCCCGGGCGTGAAAAGTCTTAGCGCCGGTGAACTCGTTGAGCTGCGCGCGAAGGAGGATGTCGTCCTGGTCGATGTGCGCGAAGAGAAGGAACGCGCGGTCTCCGTGATTCCTGGCGCGATCACGCGCGAAGCCTTCGAGGCGGAGAAGGAGAAACTGCGCGAGCGGCGAGTGGTCGCGTATTGCACGATCGGCTATCGCAGCGGGAAGTACGTGCAGGAGCTGAACGAGCAGGGCATCCCCGCGTTGAACCTCGAAGGCAGTATTCTTGCGTGGGTGAACGCGGGGCAGCCGGTCGTCGATCCGCAGGGCGCGCCGGTGAAGCGCGTGCACACCTACGGCGCGCAGTGGGCGCTGTTGCCCGATGGCTACGAGGCGGTGTACTAACAAATCCGTTGGGCTCAGTCGAAATAGAATTCCTCGGTCTTCCGCACAACTGTCTGAGTCGTTGCGTCCACTTCGAGGAACACACGCCAATAGTGTGTACTCTTGGGCGAGCGGCTGTAAGACCAGATTTCCGAATTCGAAACGTCCTCTTGCTTACTCGATACTCCCAAGATCTCGAGCACTCGGGCGTGCGACATGCCTTGTTCAATGCGACCAGCTAGAACGCCTTTCGGATCGCTTACAGAAATCACCATTGAATCGTCGAATACTACCTCTACTCCGGTGAGTTCCCACGTCCAACGCACCGACTGCCAGTTCTTCAACCGGCTGTGAGGCTCCCCAATTCGCTTTAAGACTTCAGACGTGCTGTCGCCGACCGAAAGTGTGCGCCAACCTGCCTTCGAATAACCGGACGCATATTGCGTATCGGTAAGGCCGACAAAATCATAGGGTGTCGTCGCGGCGATGACTACCAGTCCGACCAAAAGTGCCAACAAGACAGGGATCGACTGGAGCGCCCGATACACCACATAGGCGATTCGCAGGTTTCGCTTGTTAGGCTCGATATCGTCCATGCAATGTCAACCACTTCTCCGCCAACAAGAGTCCGATTACGCTGAGTGCATCTACGATCTCGCCGCTCGTCGCCATCCGCACCGCCTCGCGCAGCGGTACGGTCTTGATTTGCAAGACTTCGGTGCCGTCGGGTGACGATGCGGTCGTGCTTAAGCCTTCGGCGAGGTAAATGAAGCCCACCTCGGACGAGATGCAGTTGCTCAGGTGGACTTCGCCACCGAGCGTGTACCAGCTCTCAGCCACGAGCCCCGCTTCTTCCTGCAATTCGCGGCGGCAGGCCGTCATCGGGTCCTCGCCGGGATCCGTGCCGCCTTCGATGATTTCCCAGGAGTACATCTTGGTGGGGTAGCGGTACTGTCCGACGAGATAGACTTCCTGTTCCGGCGTGAGTGCGACGACCCCGGTGGCGATGCGGGCCTCGATCACGCCGTAAATCCCCGGCTGGCCGTCCGGCCGCAGGACCCGGTCCTCGCGCACTGACATCCACGGGTTGGTGTACACCCTGCGGCCCTCAAGACAAATCCACGGGTTCTCAACACTCATTCGATTGTGCCCTCGCCGTCCATACGCTAGAATTCCGCTTCGCAGGATTCCCCGATGTCCGATCCAACACCCGACAAATCCCCCGACCCCTTCGCCGCGCCGCACGCTACCTTCAGCCTGCCGCGCGCAGTCTTCGATAGCGTCCCCGGCCGACGCACCACCTACATCATCGCATACGCGATCTTCATCGTACTCGTGTACGGCCCGAGGATGCTTGCCTTCGCCGGACTCTTTCCCGTTGATTCCCTCGCCTACGCGCTTGTCGGCGCGGGTCTCGCGGCCTACTCCGTGTTTGTCTACCAATTCATTCGCGCGATGCGGATCATGGGATTCGAATACTGGATCAGCCTGGGCGTCGGGCTGATCGCTATCTCGGCCTTCCCCGGCCCGATTCTCGTCGCCTACATTGATCGCAAAATCGCCACCGCCTGGGACGCCGCCGATCCCGCCGGCGGTTATAGGCAGAAGCCGAGGTAGGGCGGGTCATGACCCGCCACACCCGGCGTTGCGGGATCGACGCGGCAGGTCATGACCCGCCCTACCCCTCGGCGTGCTCGCGCAACTTCGCCAGCACTGTGAAGTCTTCCAGCGTCGTGGTATCGCCCTTGGTTTCCTTGCCTGCGGCGATGTCGCGCAGCAGGCGGCGCATGATTTTCCCCGATCTTGTTTTCGGCAGCGAGTCGGTGAAGCGAATTTGGTCCGGCCGGGCGATGGGCCCGAGCTGCGTGGCGACGTGGTTGCGCAGCGTGTCCTTGTCCTTTTCCGTCGGCGTTATCCCGCGCGGCACGGAAACGAACGCGCAGATCGCCTGGCCCTTGATATCGTGCGGATAGCCGACCACGGCCGCCTCCGCCACCAGATCGTGCGAGACCAAGGCTGACTCGATCTCCATCGTCCCCAGCCGGTGACCGGAGACCTTGATCACGTCGTCCAGCCGCCCGATGATCATGTAGTAGCCGTTTGCATCGCAAAAGGCGCCGTCACCCGCGAGGTACCAACCCTGCTTGGCGAACTTCGACCAGTACACTTCTTTGTAGCGGTCGTCCGCGCCGAAGAGCGTACGCAGCATCGAGGGCCACGGCGCCTGAATCACCAGCGTGCCGCTGTGCTTGGCATCGACCGCCTCACCCTCCTCCGTCACCACCGCCACCTTCACGCCGAAAAACGGCAGCCCCGCCGACCCGGGCTTGGTCGGCATCGCGCCGGGAATCGTCGTAATCGAAATACTCCCCGTCTCCGTCTGCCACCAGGTGTCCACGATCGGGCAACGCCCCTTGCCAATCACCTCGTGGTACCACATCCACGCCTCGGGGTTGATCGGCTCGCCGACGCTCCCCAGCAGCCGCAGCGAGCTCAGGTCGTACTTGTTCGGCCACTCGTCGCCCCAGCGGATGAAGGTGCGGATCGCGGTCGGCGCGGTATAGAAAATGTTCACGCGGTACTTCTCGATGATCTCCCAGAAGCGGCCCTCGTGCGGCGTGTTCGGCGTGCCTTCATACATCACGCTCGTCGTGCCGTTGGCGAAAATCCCGTACACGCTGTAGGTGTGGCCCGTCACCCAGCCAATGTCGGCCGTGCACCAGTACACGTCGTCCTCCTGCAAATCGAAGACGTACTTCGCCGTCACCGCGGCACCGATCATGTAGCCCGCAGTCGTGTGCAGGATGCCTTTCGGCTTACCGGTCGAGCCCGAGGTATACAAAATGTAGAGCGGGTGCTCCGCGTCCAATTCTTCCGCCGGACACACCGCCGAGGCCGGCGCCACCGTCTCGTGCCACCAATGATCGCGCCCCGCCTGCATTGTCACGGCGTTTCCGCCGCGCTTCACCACGAGCACCTTCTCCACCGTCGGGCACTGCTTGAGCGCCTCGTCCACGACCGGCTTGAGTGGCAGCACCGCCCCGCGCCGGTAGCCGCTGTCGGCCGTGATGATCAACTTGCACGCCGCGTCGTGTACGCGATCCACGATCGCGTTCACCGAGAAACCGCCGAAAATGACCGAGTGCACCGCGCCGATCCGTGCGCAGGCCAGCATCGCAATCGGCAACTCCGGCACCATCGGCATATAGATTGCCACCCGATCGCCCTTGTGCACGCCGAGCGCCTTGAGCGCGTTCGCCGCCTTGCAGACTTCGCGATGCAACTGCTGATACGTCAGCGTCCGCTGGTCCCCCGGCTCGCCTTCCCAAAGGATCGCCGCCTTGTTCTTCCGCGGCCCGTCCAGATGCCGATCAAGGCAGTTATAGCTTAGATTCGTCGTTCCCCCCTCGAACCACTTGTAGAACGGCGCCGCGTCCGCATTGAGCACCCGCTGCCATTTTTTGAACCAGTGGAATTCCTCGGCGACTTTGCCCCAGAATCCCTCCGGATTTTCGATGGACTCCCGGTACATCCTGTCGTAGTCCGCGCGGGACTTCAGATTTGCCCGAGCCGCAAAAGCGGCGGGCGGATCAAAGTGCCGGGTCTCTTCGAGAACGTGTTCGATCGATTCACTCATGGGCCCAATCTCCAAAGTGCGCGATGAAGTTGACAGTGTGCCACGAACTCCGGGCGAATCCAACCGCTCGTGCGGGAATTACGATGCAACCGGCGGGGCCCTCTCGGGAATGATCTCCGGAGAATCTCGTCTCTACCGGCAACGAATGGAAAATGCAGTGCAAAGCAGCGGCTCGACCAAAATAGACCGGCGCGCCTTCCTCAAGAGCGCGGGCGGGGCCGCGGCGCTCTGCCTCTCCGGCGGGATACAGAGCGGCTGCGCGACCATGCCGCGCCAAGCCGCCACGTCCATCGAAGAACACGTTGTCGTCATCGGCGCGGGCTTGGCGGGTCTGGCCGCCGCGCGCCAACTGCGCGACGCGGGCTATCGCGTCACCGTGCTCGAAGCGCGCGACCGCGTCGGCGGGCGCATCTACACCAACCGCGAACTCGGCACACCCGTCGAATTGGGTGCACAGCGCCTCCACGGCAACAAGGGCAATCCCCTCATGCCCTTCCTCGACGCCCAGAGCCTTCAGTGCGTCGAAGTGGATTGGTCGAGCCTGACCGGCTTTCAGGACGACGGCACGCCCTTCGACGACGCCCAGCTCGGAAAGACCCACGACCGCGTCATCGGCCTCCTGCGCGCCGCGTGGATTCGCAACCTCGGCCTCACGCACGACGTCTCCATCAACACCATCATCGAACGCGAAATGGGCCGGCGCGAACTCGACGCCGCCAATCGCCGCATGATCAATTTCGGCCTCGTCACCGCCGAGATGGTCAATGCCTCGCCCTTCCCCGAGGCCTCGTGGAAACTGGCCAACGACTACGTCGGCTATCCCGGCGGCGACTTCTTCATCGTCGGCGGATTCGATAAAGTACCTCAGCTTTTGGCCGAGGGACTCGACCTGAATTTCGGCCACGTCGTGAAAAAAATCGACTACCGCGGGCCGCGCATCCGCGTCGAGACCTCCGAGGGCACGCTCCACGCCGACCGTGTTGTGGTCACGGTGCCGCTCGGCGTGCTCAAGGCCAATCGCATCGCTTTCGATCCGGCCCTGCCCGACGAAAAACTGGCCGCGATCGACCGCATCGGCATGGGCCTGCTCAACGGCATCGCCCTGCGTTTCGAGAAGTCCTTCTGGCCCGAACACGTCCACGCGATCGCGCACGGCACCGACGTGTGGGGAGACTTCCCCGTGTTCACGAACCTCGCCAAATACACCGGCGAGCCCATTCTTCTCGCCTACGTGCCCGCCCGCTTCGAGAACGCGCTCGAAGGCCTCTCCGACGAGCAGACCGTCGCCGGCGCGCTCGAGGTCCTGCGCAAAATGTACGGCTCGAGCGTGCCCGAGCCCACCCGCGCCACGCGCACGCGCTGGGGCGCGAACCCCTACAGCCACGGCGTCTACAGCTACAACCGCCTCGGCCAACTGCCGAACGACCGCGACACGCTGCGCGCCTCCGTCGCCGATCGCCTCTACTTCGCCGGTGAAGCCACCAGCCGCGATCGCTACGGCTGCGTCTCTGGCGCCTATCTCACCGGCCAAGAAGCCGCGCAAAAGATAATCGACGCCACAATCCGCAGCCACACCTGAAATCAACAGTGGCCTCTTTGGACTGCGGGAGCGATAGCTCCCGCTTTCTCGCTGGAGCAAAGCTCCAGCGGTCGCAAACCATCAGCCCCGAACGTCACTCGTCCCTACACCAACCGCGTCACCCGTCCGCAACTCGGGCACGTCACCTGCGTCGCCGCCACCGCCGGAGACAAAGTCCGCAGCCGGCCACACGTGCACTGGAAGGTCATCCACTCGCCGGGCTTGCGGCGAATCGTCTGCGGCGCGTCCGCCGCCGGCGTCGCGCCTGTGCGCGGCGTTGCTAGGGGAATCTGCGCGGCGCGCCCGAGCTCGCCCGAGAGCTCGGCCTCAGCCACCTGGGCCGCCGCAAGCTCCGCCACCGGCACGCGCAGCGTGCGGTGACACCGCGGACATTCGATGCTCTCGTGCGGGTAAGCCGGCGGCAGCTTCAGCCGCAGCCCGCACACGCACGGCAAAAACACGAATTGGTTTAAATCACGCAGGAGGTCGCCCACTTGCCGCGCCTGCTCGCGTGGGCCTTTCGCCGCCGCGCTCACCGCCGCCGCGCGTACCGCGCCCCCGTGGGCCGTGTCCTGCATCGCGCTCGCCGGCAAGGGCCCGCGCTTTTTCCCGAGCTCGTTTTTCCACGCTTGTTGATAGGCGGGAAACGTGGCCGTCCCGCCTAGGCTGCGCAGGACTTTGATTCGGTCCGCCACCGGCGGATGCGTGCTCGTCCAGGAGGTGAGGCTCGCCTTCGCAAAGGGGTTCACGATGTACATCGCGGCGGTCGCCTTACTCGCCCGCTCGACCGGAACGACCCCACGGCCCAGCTTGTGCAGCGCCGACGCCAGTCCTTCCGGATAGCGCGTGAAGACCGCGCTCGACGCGTCCGCCAGATATTCGCGCCGGCGCGACACGGCGAAGTAGATGAGTTGCGCGAAGAGCGGCGCGAGGATCGCCAGGATGAGCGCGAGGACCATGACGATCGCGGCGCCTTGTCCGCCGCCCTTGCCGCGGCCCCGGCCGGAGTAGCGCGCGCGGCCCGCGCCGAAACGCAGCGAGCGCAGGAAGATTTCGGAAGTCATGACGATCGTGCCGAGGAGGACGCTGAGCATGGTCATGAGGAGGACGTCGCGGTTGACGACGTGCCCAAGTTCATGCGCGACCACTCCTTGCAACTCGTCGCGATCGAGATTTCCCAACAGCCCCGCCGTCACCGCGACCGCCGCCTTGTCCTTGTTGCGCCCCACGGCGAAGGCATTCATCGCCTCGTCGGGCACCAGATAGACCCGCGGCATCTTGCCCAGCCCCGACGCGATCGTCATCTCCTCGACGACGTTGAACAGCTCCGTGTGGTCTTCCTTCTCGATCTCCCGCGCGCCACTGAGCGCCAGCACGATGTGATCGCCCTGCGCAAACGCGATCAGCGTCAGCACCGCCCATAGCCCGCCCGCCACCGCCAGGCCCATAAACCCCGCCCCCGGCACATACGCTTCGGCGATCACATAGCCCAGCACGAATAGCAGCGCGGCCATGCCCACGACGAGCACGGCAGTCTTGCGCCGGTTCGATTGAATCTGTTCCCACATCGTCAGGAATCCGGGAGCATCATACGAAACAAAGTGCTGCTTCCATAGCGGGCGTTGACCCGCCGCGCCCGGCGCCGTTCAAACCGGCGCGTTACCGCTTCTGAGCCACGGATTTGGCGGATCAAACGGATCGATCGTCGCACGAGGGCGGGTCTTCGGATTCGCCCTCGTTTTTTTACGCAAGGTAGGGCGGGTCATGACCCGCCCTACCTTGATATCCGTCCGATCCGTGGCCGCCGTTCCGGTCTTCCCGTCGCCGATGTCCCTATATGTATGTGCTCGCTTGTTGCACTGTCGCGACGCGGAGAAGTGGCAGGTGCGAGACAAGGGTCGTGGCGCAGCGCGGGAAATTGGTGGTTGCGAAACAAGGGCGGCGGAGGAAAACGGAGCGCGAAACAAGGGGTGGACTTCATTCCACCAATACCTTGTCCGCAGATGAGTTCCTGCGCGTGAGGTGGCCGGCAGTTAGGAGAACGAGACCTTAGGTGCGGCGCGCTCTGCGGCGTTTTCGACTTCGAAGAATTCGGCGGCTTTGAAGTTGAACATGTTGGCGACGATGTTACCGGGGAATTGTTCCAGCTTGGTGTTGAAGCGCATGGTTTCGTCGTTGTAATACTGGCGCGCGAAGCCGACTTTGTTTTCGGTGGAGGTGAGTTCTTCCTGGAGTTGGAGGAAATTCTGGTTGGCCTTGAGGTCGGGGTAGTTTTCGACCACGACGAAGAAACTGCTCATGGCGCGGGTGAGTTCGGTCTCGGCTTTGGCCTGGTCGGTGACGCCGTGGGGTTGGGCGGCGAGGTTTCGGGCCTTGGTGATGTTTTCGAGGGTCTGGCGCTCGTGGGACATGTAGCCCTTGGCGGTCTCGACGAGGTTGGGGATGAGGTCGTGGCGGCGTTTGAGCTGGACGTCGATCTGGGCCCAGGCGTTTTTCACGGCGTTGCGCGCCATGACCATGCCGTTGTAGACGCCAATCGCCCAGAGGGCGACCAGCACCGGCACCGCCACCACGATTACTAACGCGATCAGCCCTGCACCCATATTTCTAGTCCTCCAGTCGGAGTTGTTCCCGAGTATTTACTCGGACGCGCCGGTTTTATTCGTTCCCGGAAAAAC
Organism: Rhodothermota bacterium; assembly: GCA_009885415.1. Taxonomy (GTDB): domain Bacteria; phylum Hydrogenedentota; class Hydrogenedentia; order Hydrogenedentales; genus VFKU01. Next base: position 8,290 of record VFKU01000410.1, on the reverse strand, counting down.
TTCGCGCAGAAACCGCCCTACTTCGCTTCCGTGCGATTCATGCTCCGCCTGCTGCAAGACGGTCGCCAGCTCACCGCGATCGAGCCACAGGCCGTGGCCCTTGGTGCAGCGGTCGACCGTCACCGGCCGGTCGCCTTCGGTGGCCTCTTTGACCATCCTCGCGCCGCACTCTGGGCAGCGCCGAGGCTTTTCGCCGCGCGGGACGGGGTTCCTCGATTCGAGGAAGTCCCGCGCGGCGTTTGCGTCTCCATAGAGCAGCTCGAGCTCGCCGGCGTCGAGCCACACGCCCCGGCACTTCGCGCAATAGTCGACCTCGACGCGCTCATACTCGAGCGCGACGAGCGGCTCGGCGTCGCAGTGCGGGCAGTCCACTTTTTCTCCTTAGACGCTGTGCACGCCCGGCCGCGGCACCGGACCGACCGGATAGGCCTTGGCGAAGTCCAACTCCGGCACGATGTTGAGGTCCGCGTTGAGCGCATCGTCCCACGTCACCTTTTTGCCCGTGTACGCGCTCATCCGGCCCATGATGGCGGTCAGCGTGCTGTGCGCCACTTCGACGCCCTCGTTGAGGTACGGCCCCGTGCCGCGAACGCTCGCCACGAAATCGATGTGCTCCTGCACGTAGGGGTCGACGCCCGGTTCGCCCATGTCGCGGCAATTGCTCTTGCCCTTCGTGCCGACCACGGCCTCGGAGACGTTCTCGTCGCCCTTCCAGTGGCGGCACATGCTGAGCATGTGGGAGCCGTCGGCGTATTCGTAGTCGCAATCGAAGTGGTCATAGATGTCGCCGAAACGCTCCTCGGCCGGCTTCCAGGTGCGTCCGCCCGAAGCGTAGACGCTGGCCGGGTGTGTGCCTTTGACCCAGTTGATCACGTCGAGGTTGTGCACGTGTTGCTCGACGATGCTGTCGCCGGCGACCCAACAGTGCCCGTACCAATTGCGGATGGCGTACTCGAGGTCGCTCTTCCACTCCGGCTTGCGGTCGCGCACGAAGGGCAGCGTTCCGCACCAATAGGCGCGCATCGCCACGATATCGCCGATCGCCCCGTCCTTAATCTTCTGGATCGTCTCGACGTATTCCTTCTGGTGGCGGCGCTGCGTGCCCGCGACGAGCGAAAGCTTCTTCTGTTTCGCCTTCTCCGCCGCCGCGAGGAACACGCGGATGCCGGCGGGGTCGACGGCCGCCGGCTTCTCGGTGAAGACATGCTTACCGGCGTCGATCGCCGCCGCGACGTGCTGCGGGCGGCAATAGGGCAAGGTGCCGTGCACGAGAATGTCGATGTCTGTCTTCAGGATTTTCTTGTACGAATCAATGCCCCAGAAGCAATGGTTCGGTTTGATCCCGACCTTGCCCTCCAACTTCGGGTCGCCAATTTTCCCAAAGTGCTCCATCGCGCCTTTCGCCTTGTCTTCAAAAAGATCGGCCACCGCCACCAGCTTGACGCGATCGTTGCCCTGCAAGAGCTGCGTCGCCGCGCCCGTCCCGCGTCCGCCGCAACCCAGCAGCCCGACCTTGAGCGTCTCCTTGCTCGACTTCGACTTCGCCGCCGCCTCGCCGCTCGCGCCCGCCAAGATTGCGAAGCTCGCCGCCCCCGAAAACTTGGCAAAGTCGCGCCGGGTCATCCCTTGTTTCTTGTTGGTATCCATCGAAATTAGTCCCTTCCGTTAGTCGGCCCCCTATCATCGGGGGTGATCCGCATCCGATTGTTCTACCCTTTGCGCCGCCCCGCGTCAACCACGCCGCCTTGGCGTCACTTTCGCGTCACCCCGGCCCCATTGCGTACCATGATTGCCACGCCATGACCGCTCTCGCCTTGCAGACGGACCCCAAGCCCCCGGCCGCCCGGCTCTTGCACCTCAGCGACCTGCATTTTTGGCGCGTCATCCTCAATCCGCTGCACCTGCTCAACAAGCGTTTCATCGGAAACGCCAACGTCGCCCTGCACCGCCGCCGTGAACTCCTTACCCAACAGGCCCCCGCGGTCCTCGATTACATCGCCTCGCTCGGCGTCCGCGACGTCGTCCTCACCGGCGACTTTACCTCCACGGCGGTCGCACCCGAGTTCGAGCTCGCACGCGAATTCCTGTGCGACCTCGTCCGGCGAGGGATGGCCCCCGTCGTCATTCCCGGCAATCACGACGTGTACACCTTTGAGTCGGTCCGCCATCGCCGCTTCGAAAAGTTCCTCGGCGAATGGCTCCCGGCCAAACAACTTCCGGCCACGCGCCCCCTCGCCGGTGGCTTCCCGGTCGTCTACGTGCCCACGGTCTGCCCCAATCTTCTCTCCTCCATGGGCCGCATCCGCTCCGCCGAAATCGAGGCGCTCTGCGCGAAACTCGCCGCGGCCTCCGGTCCGCTCCTCGTCGCCGGCCACTACCCGCTGCTCAACCAGACCTACGGCTATGTGCTTAAGCCCGGCCGCCGCCTGCGCGGCGCCGAGGCCCTCGCCGCCGCCTTGCGCGACTACCGCAATCCGCTGCTGTATTTCTCTGGTCATGTTCATCGCTTCAGCTTCGTCTGTGATCCGATTTCCCCCCGGCTCAGCCACCTCACCACCGGCGCGCTCTTCCGCCGCGATCACAGTGCGGGACACACCGCCGAGTTTTCCGAGATTTGCTATGGCCGCGCCGGCTTCGAGGTGCTGCGCCATCGCCTTGCGAGTGCGTGGAACGTCTCTGAAGAGACCCCGCGTCCCGCCGTCGCGCAGAAATCGATTCCAACGAAACTCCCATAGGTCCTATCCGTCCTATAGGCCCCATCTCACTCAATCCGGCCTAATGCGCCCGCCTCCCCAATTCCGCCGCCGGGGGCCGCTGTGTTAGCATGTGTCCATGCCCGCGAAAAGCTCGAAAGCATCCCGGACTGTCGTCATGGACGCCGACAAACTCGGCGCCATCGGTGGGGGGATCGTCGGGCTCGGCGTGGCCTTGGTCCAGATGTTTTTCCGCGAGGCGGACCCCATGACGACCATTGTCCGCAGTGCGTGGGCCTTTGTCGGCGCGTATGCGGCCGTGTTTTTTCTGGTCCGCACAATTTTGCGGACGGCCTTGTTCGAGATGCTGGCCGACAAAGAGGCCCGCCGCGAAGCGCGCCACGAGGCCAGGAGCAAGGCCGCCGCCGAAGCGCGCAGCGCGGGCGAAAAACAGCCCCCGGCGGGCGCCGCCGCGGCCAAGCTCTGAGCTTCGGACGGCGCGGCGCGATCGATCGCAAGAGGAGAACGTGCCAATGAGACACTTTGCCGCAGTGGCCCTGGCCGCCGCCCTTCTATGCGGGCCTGCCACGGCCCAAGCGCCCGACCTTAGCAAGATGGACATCGTGCTCAAGTCCGTCCCTGATGGCCCTGTGGCGAAAGTCGGCAAGCATGTCATCGACCGCGAAGAGTTTGTCCGTTTCTATGAGAATGAACTTCGGCGGGTGAAGATCGACAACAAGACCAACGATGTGCCCGATCGCGCGCGCGCGGAATTGGCTTTGCGTTGCGTCGGTCTGATGATCGAGGGTCGCCTCCTTTATGACGAAGCGCTCCGCCGCAAACTCACCGTGCCTGCGGCCGACGTCGAGAAAGAATGGAACTCGAGGCTGACCCAAGCCCAGAAAATTATTTTGGCGCAGGAGAAGAAACAACTCTCCGAGGCCGACGTAATCAGTCAGCTCGGCTACACGCGCCGTGAAGAGGTCCTCGCGGACATCGAGCGCTCGCTCATTACGGAAAAAATACGCGATATGGTCGTCCGCGATGCCGGCATCACCGTCAGCGACGAGGACGTCCGCAAGGGATTCGAAGTGGGCAAGAGCGACTTTGCCCAACCGGCTTCCATCCATCTACAGCAGATTTACGTCAACCCAAAAAACATTCCCGGCGGCCTCGCGGAGAAGGACGAGCGCGCGCGCAAGAAGGCCGAGCAGGCCCTGGATCGGCTCGCCGCCGGCCAGAGCTTCGAGGGTGTCGCCCGCGCCGTGTCCGACGCGCCCGACGCCAAGTCCGGAGGCGACATGGGCATGCAGGCCGTCGGCGGCGTGCCCCCCTTCATGCTCGAGGCCGCCGCCAAGCTCAAACCCGGCGAAGTCAGCGCCGTGCTTAAGAGCGAGTTTGGATTTCACGTCATTAAACTCATCGGCGCACAAGGCCCGCGAGATGCCTCCGAGGCCGAGGCCGCGCCTGCCATTCGCCAGCAGCTTCTCGCCCAGCGCGGCGCCGAGGCCGTCCACGACTTCTGCGACAAACTTGTAAAGAAGGGCAACGCCGTCCGCGTCTACCTTGAGCTCGAGAAGAACCTCGTCCTCAACGGCGCCACCCCCAACGCGGGCAAATAGCCGGGGCCGCCGTGAGCGCGGGCATGGCGATGGGTGTGGCGCTTCTCGCCTCGCTACTCCCCGCGCAGGCGGCCCGTGAGGCCTACGCCTGGCCGCTCGATCTCCCGCGCGAACTCACTTCCAGCTTCGGAGAGTATCGCTCCGGCCGCTATCACATGGGGATCGATCTGCGCACGGGGCCGATCGGGAAAAATGTACACGCCGCGGCTGACGGTTATGTCTCGCGCATTCGCTGTTCACCCTACGGCTACGGTAAGGCGGTCTACCTCCAGCTCAACGACGGCAACAGCGCGGTCTACGCGCACTTGAGCGAATTCGACCCGGCTTTGCGCGACTACGTCCGCGCCGCGCAACACGCGCGCGAGGAATACACCATCGATCTCACTCCTAAACCCGGCGAATTTCCGATCAAACGCGGCGAGCTTATCGCCAAGAGCGGACAGACCGGCATCGGCGTGCCACATCTGCACTACGAATTGCGCGACTCCACCGGCGTCCCCATCAACCCGCGACACCTCGGCGTTACGTGGCCCGATCGTACCGCGCCCATTATTGAGTCAATCGCCATCGTCCCGTTCTCGCCGCGATCGATCGTGCACGGCGAATTTCGGGGAATGGTGCTCTTGGGGGCGCATGACCCCGCCGGTCGCCTCCGGATCGGCGGCTCTTATGGCATCGAGGGCCCCGTGGGTTTCGCGGTGTCCGTATTTGACCCCGCTGAAGGCGGCTCGAAACTCGGTGTCTACCGCGCCACGCTCCAAGTCGACGGCCGCGAAGTGTTCACGGTTCGCAACGATCGCATTTCCTACGACCACGCGGAGGACGGGGCGGTCGCCTTCGTCAAGATGGCGCACACCGCGCCATTTTTGCGCTTGTGGCGCGCGCCGGGTAACGACGCCGAGGCCTATGCCCGCAGCGCGTCCGCGGACGGCACTGTGGAATTGCAAGGCGCGTCCGCGGACGCGCTTATTACCGCCGAGGATTTTTCCGGAAACGTCGCTACGCTTACGATTCCACTGCGCCGCGACAATCCCGAGCCAGCCCCTCCTCCGGACACGCAGCTTCGGGGCAATGGCTCGGTGGGATTTCGATTCAACGGCTACTCGCTGGTGGCTACCGCGATGTTTCCCGGCGACGATGTCGATCGGCCAATGCTCGTCGTCGGCGAGGAACGGCCGCGCACATTGCCGCTGCGGCGAATGGATGCGCGCCGGTTTCAGATTGGCTATATGCCCAACGCGGATTTCGCCGATGTCACTTTCACGCTCAAACATCCGCGGCTGGCGGAGCCCGAACATCGATTCGTGTTCATTCGTCGCGGCACTCCCGCGCGCCGCGTGACCTTTGGCGATCTTGAAGTCGCTATCCAGCCGGAATCGCCCTACGGCACGCTGGCGTTTGAAGCGCGGCCCGTCGATGCCGAGCCTGCGACGGAATTGCGCCCGCTTGGCCCCGCGTATGACCTTCAGCCCTTTGACCTTGTGGTGGACGCACCGATCACGCTTAGCCTGCCGCTGCCGGATTCATCTGGGCACCCGGAGCGTGCGCTCTTGTATCGACGTGATGTCGAAAAGAAGAAATGGGTGCGTCAAAACACCGAACACGGCGCGGGCCGCGCCTCGGCCGCGACGCGACAACTCGGCGTTTACGCGCTCCTGGAAGACGCCGCGCCGCCGCAGCTTGAGATCCTGCGCCCCGCTCCCAAGGACGCCATTGCGTCGCGGCGGCCCGTCTTGCGCGCGCGGGCGGTGGACGGCGGCAGCGGCGTGGATGCGTGGCGCGTTACCTACAATGGAAAGTGGCTTCTGGTCGAGTACGACCCCGAGCAGGATCTACTGACGTGGGAACGAGACGAGGACTTGCCGGCCGGCACCGGCACGCTTGCGGTTGAAGTGCGTGACCACGCGGGGAATGTCGCCCGGCGGGAATTGACACTGAAGATCGAGGCGTAGCGCCGGCCTCCGGGGATCGTGTTGGGAGATGAGCGCGTGGGCGTCTCTGGTTTGCCGCCGGGACGGCGGCGCTACGGTGTGGACTTCTTTTGATGCCGCGTGGGGACCGATCGGGACTTTCACGCGGGCCTTCCGCGAATGCTATAGTTGCGGCTGAAATCGTCGTGCTTCGCGCGGGGTTTTGGGCAGTTAGCTCAGTTGGTTAGAGCGTCTGGTTTACACCCAGAAGGTCACAGGTTCGACCCCTGTACTGCCCACCACTTGCACTACTCCTCGCCCGTTGCCGACGCCAGACTCCCCGGCGCAAAACGGTGCACCGGCAGCGGCATCTCCGAATCCGCGCCCTTGATCGACTTCCAGAGGATCTCGTTCAACGCGAACATCGGCGTCCGATCGAAGTCCGACCAGTCCATCGCTTCCGACGCCTCCGCACCCCACGCCGTCGCCGTATTCACTTCGCTGAGATCAATCGTCGGCTCCACGTGCGTGTACGGCGTCAAGTCCGGCGCGTCGCCCAGGCTCGCGTACATCGGCGTCGCCGCCGCGTCGTACTGGCTCATCGGCGGCAGGCCGAGCAGCAACTCGATCGTCCGCAACATCGAGCTCGTCGTGTAAAAGGTCGAATCGATTATCTTCCGCTTCACGTACGGGCTGATCACGAACCCGGTCGTCCGCCGTGCGTCGACGTGGTCCGACCCATCCTGCGAATCGTCCTCGATCACGAAGATCGCCGTCTGCGGCCAATACGGACTGCGCGACACTCGCTCCACGATCAGTCCCAGGCCGTAGTCGTTGCTGGCGACCGCCGCGCGCGGGGTCGGCCGGCCCGGCCGGGTGCCCACCGTGTGATCTTCCGGCAGGCACATCACCATGAAATTCGGCAGACGCTTCGCCGCGTCTTCGCTCTTGAAGTTCGCGTCAAACTCGTCCATCTCGCGCGCGAATTCCGCCGCGTTCTCCGGGTCGCGCGCGCCCCAGCCCAAGTATTTCGGCGACACCTGCCCGATGAGCCCGGCCTTGCGCGCATCCATCGCGCCCCCCTCCGACACCCGCTGCGCGTACTCGCCGTAGCTGCGATAGGTCAGTCCTTTCTTTTTGCACAGGTCCCATAGGTAGCCCGAGGCCGGCTCCGCCGCTTCCGTATACGGCGCATCGCCCCGGCCGGCGTAATTCGACGGCCACAGCTTCTCCACAAAGTCCGTTGCGTAAGCCGCGTTGCTCCACGCGTGCCCGTCCCGGCTCACTTCCGCGTCGCAATACAAATTGTCCAGCAGCACAAACTCTTCCGCGAGCTTGTGCTGGTTCGGCGTAACCTCGCGGCCAAAGAGACACAGCGCGGGATCGCCGTTGCCCGCCGGAAGGTCGCCCAGCACCTGATCGTAGGTCCGGTTCTCCTTGATGATGTAGAGCACATGCTTGATCGGCGAACCCGCGCCCACCTGACGCGGCACCACCGAAGCGCCCGCCGCCGGGCGCGCCTTGGCCAGCAGCTCGTCGTTGTAGGGGCAGTTCGCGTAGGCCTGTTGCGTCAACTCGCGCAGCCGAGTCCGGTTCTCCTCGATGCCGATGATGTTCACCGTGCCGCGCACCGTCGACTTCGTCGTGTCCACCGCGCCGTCAGCGTTTTTCCCGATCGGGCTGTGCGGCCCGTGGGAACTCTCTGCGCCGCCCGTCGATCCTTTTCCGTTCCCGATGTACAAATCCTTACCGCCGGGGCCCACCGCCAAGGCCGAGGGATACCACCCCGCAGGAATAAAGCCGAGCACGGCCGCCTCGCCCGCGTCCTCGACGTTGACCACGCACACGTTGTTGTTGTCCGCGTTCGCGATATACAAGGTTTTTTCCTCGCTATCGAGCGCCAGCGCGTTCGGCGTCGAACCCTCGGGCGCGCGCTCGTACATCGCCGTCACAATCGTTTCCGTCGCGCGCAACAGCTTCGTGTCCACGATCACTGCAGTGTTGTCGCTCGCACACGCGACGAAGAGCCGCCCGTCTTTCGCCAGGACGATATCGTTCGGATTGT